>NZ_JAMYRE010000008.1:0-258676 GCF_040321265.1 Mesorhizobium sp. M0491 | reverse complement strand
AATAGCTATCGACAACCGAGCGCTTGAAACTCTCGCTGTATTTGGACATGCAAAACCCCCGAAGGTTGTGTCCAACTTTCGGGGGGTCAGTTCAAAACGGGGCTTTTTTCATTGGAGCGGGAGGACGCATGGCCGGGCAGATCATTATCCTGAACGGCGCGCCGCGATCGGGAAAATCAAGCATCGCGAGGGCTATTCAGGAGAGCTTCGACGGCGTCTGGCTCAATCTCGGCGTCGACGTCTACGAGCAGGCCACGCCGGCACGCTATCGGCCTGGGATTGCGGCCTGGCGGCGAGCGTCCGGACCTTGAGGCCCTCGTGCCCGGATTATACGCCGCGCTCTACGAATCGATAGCCGCTCATAGCCGGTTGGAGCTGAATGTCGTTGCGGATGTCGGCCATCACGATGCCTATTCGAAACCGCTCCACATCCTGGCCGATTGCGCTCGCCGTCTCGCCGGTCTGCCGGTGCTGCTTGTCGGTGTTCGCTGTCCGATCGAAATCATCATGGAGAGGCGAGCGGTGAGCGCGACGGACAAGAGATATGTGACCGGCTCGCCCGACGATCCCGTGCCATTGCCCGTGCGTCTGTGGCAGGAAGAGGTTCACCGGCCAGGCATATACGATCTGGAGGTCGACACCTCGCTTCTGAACCCTGTGCAATGCGCGGATGCGATCCGCCTGTGGCTTTCTTCGGGGCGGCGGAGTTGACGGCGTTTCAAAGGCTTTCGGACCCGTCCTTGTTATGGCATCGGTCGTCCTGGGTCAGAATTGCCATCCGACGGCTTTTTTCACTCCAAATTAACGCCATCCGGCCATTTTTCGACAATGGTCTTACTTCCCGCAGAACGGACGATCCTGACTGTCGCGTTGGCGCTGGTTGCCGTTTGCATGTTCCTTGCCTGGGACAAGAACGTTACCCTCGCGCTTGACAGTTATGGTTTTTCCGTCGGCTTTGCGGTTGTGATGATTGCCATTGGCCAATTCTACCGTCGTGTTCGCAAGGCTGAGCGGATCGCGCTCTCCACACACGTTCTGGCCCTGTTTGTTTTCTATTCAGTGCCGGCCGCGCTTTTCAACCTTCTGCTCTTGCCGCGGCCTTTCGCGCCGATCGACGCTACGCTCGTGCGGATGGATGCTTGGCTCGGCTATTCCTGGCCTGATGCCTGTGCATGGATTTCCCGCTATCCACGCCTCTCGGACATTCTCAGGCAGGTCTATACCCTGACGCTGGCCCAGATCCTGTTTGCCTTTCTCTTCCTGGGTATGGCCAACGATCGGCGGCGGCTGCACGCGGCAGCCTTGGCGACGGTATTCGGATCTCTGGCCACCATCTTTTGCTGGGCGCTGTTTCCGTCCAGCGGGGCGTCCGCCTATTGGACCTTGGCGCCTGAAATCGACCGGATCGTTCGGCCGGTGGTCAATTCAGCTTACGGTTCGGAATTGAATCGGCTGCTGGTTGAGGGCGTCACAGACATTTCGGAGTTGCAGGTGACGGGGCTTGTGGGATTCCCTTCATTTCACACGGTGATGGCGCTGATGTCTCTAATCGCAATCTGGCCGTACAGGCTTGCGCGTCTCGCGCTGATTCTCGTCAACACCGCTTTGCTGCCGGCTATTCTGATCCATGGCGGGCACAATCTCATGGATGTGCTCGGCGGAACCGTGATCACGGTGATATCCTGGTGGCTCGGGCTGCGGGTGTTCGAAGCACAAGATCGCCGTCTGCCTCGGCTTGGATACGCCGTGCCGGCGATCGAGACCTGACGTCAATTCGTCGTCAGCGCCGCCCGTATCTCACCGGCGTTTTCGGCCAACACCTCCGGCTTCTCCATCTCGCCCGTGTGCGGCTTCAGCGGGACGCCGTTGAAGCGCGGGATCACATGCACATGCAGGTGGTACACGGTCTGCCCCGAGGCCGGCTCGTTGAACTGCATGACGGTGACGCCGTCGGCACTGAAGGCCTTTTTTACCGCCTGTGCTATCCTCTGAACGACCGTGAAAAGCGGACCGAAAATCGACGGATCGGCGTCAAGCAGGTTGCGCGACGGCACCTTCGGCACCACGAGCGTATGGCCTGGCCCCTGCGGCATCACATCCATGAAGGCTATGAACGCATCGTCCTCGTAGACGCGGTGCGAGGGAATTTCGCCGCGCAGGATTTTCGCGAAAATGTTGTCGGTGTCATAGGCGGTTTCAGCCATGGCAATGCTCCGGATTGTGACTTTCGTGTAGCGAAGCCGTCGAAAGTCGGCAAGGCGATCGTCGACCCTGCCCCTCCGGGCAGCCGGTCGCTACTCTTCTAAATCCTTGCGGAACGGGGTGTGCCCCTCGAGATATTCGCTCATCCGCTCCACCTCGTGGCGTTCACGCTTGAGATAATCGGCGACGGCATTGCGCAGGCCTGGGTGTGCAATGTAGTGCGCGGAATGCATGGTCACCGGCCGGTAGCCGCGCGCCAGCTTGTGCTCGCCCTGCGCGCCCGCCTCCACCACCTTCAGCTTGCGCTCGATGGCGAAGTCGATCGCTTGGTGATAGCAGACCTCGAAATGCAGGAAGGGATGGTCCTCGATACAGCCCCAGTTGCGGCCATAGAGTGCGTCGGAGCCGATGAAATTGATGGCCCCGGCAATGTATCGCCCGTTGCGCCTCGCCATCACCAGCAGGATGTCGTCGGCCATGCGTTCGCCGATCAGCGAAAAGAATTGACGGTTGAGATAGGGCCGACCCCATTTGCGGCTGCCGGTGTCCATGTAGAAGGCGAAGAAATCGTCCCAGGCCTTCTCCGTGAGGTCCTTGCCGGTCAGCCGGTCGATCGAAATGCCTGGGGCAAGCGCTTCACGCCTTTCCTTCTTCATCGCCTTTCGCTTGCGCGAGGCAAGGGTGGCGAGGAAGTCGTCATAGGTCGAAAAGCCTTCGTTGAAGAAATGGAATTGCTGGTCGGTGCGGTGCAGGAAGCCTGCCGCTTCCAGCACCTCCACATCGCTCTCTTGCGCGAAGGTGACATGCGCGGAAGAGACGCCGAGTTTTTGCGTCACCGCCTTCAGGCCCGCCACGAGACCGGCCTTTACTTTGGCGCTGTCCTCGCCTTTGCTGACCAGCAGGCGAGGGCCGGTGACCGGGGAGAACGGCACGGCACTTTGCAGTTTGGGGTAGTAACGGCCGCCGGCGCGCTCGAAGGCATCCGACCAGCCATGATCGAACACATATTCGCCCTGGCTGTGCGATTTGAGATAACAGGGCACCGCGCCCAGCAATCTGCCTTGCCCGTCCTCCAGCCTGAGGTGATGGCCCTGCCAGCCGGTACGCCGCACGGCGCATCCAGAATCTTCGAGCGCACTTAGAAAAGCGAAGGAAACCAAAGGATTGTAACTGGTTTCTGAATCTCCGCGCGCAGTTCCGGCAAAGCCGTTCCATTCATCACAGGTGAAGGCGCCGATGCCCGCGGCGACGCGGATCGAATAGTCCGCATTGGCCGTTTGTCCGTCACCCTCGTCGCCCTGATCCATGAGGCTTATTTAAGCTCCGTCCGGCCTGGTACAAGTCACGTTTCAGACACTCAGGCGACTTTGACCAGATCGGGTTCGAACCCTTCGAACGTCATCTGGTCGGCATATCTGAAGGTCAGGTCGACCGCCGGCTGGTCATGCACCGTCCAGGTGATAACAGGCATTTTCAGCCTTTCACGCACGAAGCTGACAAATGGGTTCGGCAGGTCGCCGGCGGCGTAGGAGGTGAAGGCGATGTCATGCGCCAGCATGGCGAAATGCGCCTCGATCAACCCGACGTCCTTGCCGTAGGCGGTGAGCCCCCCTGGGATACCCGGCGCGTCCTTCGGAAAATCGCGGACCAGCCAGTGGTCGAACGACATGATCGCCGCTTTGCCCTTGTAGCGCTTGAGCATCTTGCCGACGCTTGCCACCAGGCCTTCGTCATAGCCGGGCGTGCCTTTCAACTCGACCACCAATGGCACGCGGCCGTTCACCAGGTCGAGCGCTTCCTGCAGCGTCGGCACATGGTCCGCCGTGCCACCGACCCTGAGCGCCGCGAGTTCAGCTGCGGTACGCTGCCAGACGAAACCATCCTGGCCGGTCAGGCGCTTGAGATCGCCGTCATGGATGATGACGGGAACACGGTCGGACGACAGGTGCACGTCGCATTCGATGGCATAGCCGCGCTCGGCGGCCGCGGCGAAGGCCGACAGCGTGTTTTCCCAGCGCGTCTTGTTCATGTCGTGGAAGCCGCGATGGGCGACGGGCCGGGCGGTCAGCCAGGATAGGTCGGTCATATCTATCCCCTGGCTCATTCGATTTCGAAGACGGCTTCGATTTCCACTGCGGCATTAAGCGGCAGGCAGGCGGTGCCGACGGCGGAGCGCGCATGCTTGCCACGTTCGCCAAGGGCCGCCACCAGGAAATCGGAGGCGCCGTTGGCAACCAGATGCTGCTCGACGAACTCAGGTGCCGAGGCGACGAAAACGGTGATCTTCACCAGACGGCTAATCTTCTCGAGGTCGCCGAGTGCTGCCTTGGCCTGCGCCAGGATGTTGATCGCGCAGTATTTTGCCGCGTCCTTGCCGCCTGCCGTATCCAGATCGCGACCTAACAGCCCGCTCGCCTGCAGCTTGCCGTCCTTGAGCGGCAATTGCCCGGCGGTGAACAGCAGATTGCCGGTCCGGCAATAGGGCACGTAGTTGGCGGCGGGCGCGGCGGCGACGGGAAGCGTCACACCCAGATCACTTAGCCGCTTTTCGATTGTTTCACTCATGGTATTTCCCTATTGCTTGGTGACGCCGCGCCGGCCGGGCCGAAATTGCTATTTTTGCCTCGCTTCCGCCACGACTTTTTTTAAGCTGGACCATCTTTCCCTGCGGCCTGCCATCAGTCGCGACGATCGGAGTACCTCATGCGCGCAACGCGCCTCGCATTCCATGCCGTCCTGTTGTCGGGAGCCCTCTCGATAGGCCCTGCCTTTGCCGCGCCGGCGCTGCAAGCCCACCGCGCCGTCTACGATCTTACCCTGAAAAAGGCTTCCGATCAGTCCGGCATCACGGGCATATCCGGCCGCATGGTCTATGAGTTCAATGGCTCGGCCTGCGAAGGCTATACGGTGAAATTCCGCTTCGTCACCCAGATCGTCACCGCCGACAACACCAGGTTGACCGACCAGCAGACGACCACTTTCGAGGACGCCGAAGGCAAGACTTTTTCGTTCGTGACAAAATCCTTCGTCGACCAGAATCTCGACAAGGAGGTCAAGGGCATCGCCACGAAAGAGACCAAGGGCCTGAAGGTCGACATCGACAAGCCTGAAAAGAACAGCGTCGAGCTGGCGACAACCCAATTTCCGACCCAGCACCTGGTCGAGCTGATCGGCAAGGCCGAAAAAGGCGAGAATTTTTACGAAACGAACCTGTTCGACGGTTCCGAAGACGCCAACAAGGTGATGACCACCACTGTCGTGGTCGGCAAGAAAACCGATGCCGACAAGGCCGACCCGGAAGCTTCGGCACTGGCAAAGCTCGCCACGGACAAATACTGGCCGGTCGACATCGCCTATTTCGACGACACCAACAAGACGGGCGAAGAGGTGCCGGAATACCGTATCAGCTTCAAGCTGCATGAGAACGGCATCACCCGCGATCTCGTCATGGACTATGGCGACTTCTCGATGACCGGCAAGCTGGTCAACCTGTCGCTGTTCGACCAGACGAAACCCTGCCCCGCCAAATAGTGCCGGTCTAGGCAGTTGATTTACCACGACACGGCGTGGTCGTTGCGATCGACTTGAACGTGCCGCAATCGTCTCTCAACCTCTCCCAGCGTCCAGGCGCGAGGGGGATCAGCTTGAGCAGGATCGATACATTCGTCGCGCCGCGGCCCAACCCGGCACTGATCAGGGCCATGACATCCGTCAACCGGATCGTCATGCTGCGCGGCATTCCCGGATTTCGGGATCTGTTGCCGTTCAATCGCCTGGCCGGTCTTCGCGGCGTCGCCAATGTCCGCCATATCGACTTTCCCGACGCCGATCTTGAGCGGCTGAAGGCCAGTTGCGGGGCAGGGAAGGCGACCTTCATCACGCCCAATCATCCCGAGTTCTTCACCGACTGGATGATCGACAAGGAGATTGTGTCGCAGGTCAGCCCGCTCACGGCCTCATGGGCAACCAACGGTGTCGTCAACGGCCTTGGCCGGCTGATGCAGAAGTTCTGGCTGGCCAACAATCTGATCGCCCAGATTCCGGGCAACAGCGGGGCAGCCAAGGAACACTCGATCGCCTGGGCCTTGAAAGGCCATGGCGTGCTGCTGCATCCCGAAGGCGGCGTCGGCTGGCATGCCAATGTCGTTGCGCCTTTGCTGCCGGGTGCCGTCGAGATGGGGCTCGAGGCCCTCAAGCGCGGCCGGGCCACGGATCCGGATTTCAAGGTCTGGATCGCGCCAGTCGTCTGGAAGCTGGCCTTCACCGGGAATGTCGAAGCGGCGCTGGCGAAGGAATGCGCCTATGTCGAGAAAAGCCTGAAAATAGAACGCCTTGCGACCGACACGCTGCCGCAGCGCATCCACCATGTCTATTCGACGCTGCTGGCCCGCGATGAAGCAGCATCGGGCATGCCATCCGACGAAGGCGCAACCTATACCGAGCGTCAGCAGGCATTGGTTGCTGAACTCGGCCGCCGACTCGGCGAAAGCATCTCGCCCGACACTGATGTCACCGACGCAACCGAACTTCTGCGGCGGGCGCGTCGTTGGCAGCGCGAAAACAGTGGCGATGCGGAAGGCCGAAAGCAGGTCCGCGCGCTCGCCGACACGATTCAGAGGCTGCAACGCGTCGGGCCCTGGGCCGCGGCCAACCCGCGCATCAGCCTGGAAGAGATCGCCGAACATCTGAAGCGGGTCCGCAACGACTATTGCCGGGGCGGACTGCGTGACACGATCAACCGGTTCATTCCGCAGCCGGCCGGACCGCGTTGCGCCCATATCCGGGCGCCGGAGGCGCTGGGCCTGCATGAGTATGCCGGCTCGATCGACGATGCGGTTGCCGAGTTGCATCGTCGCATGCAGGACACAATGACCAGCACCGTGGCTGAAGTCGAGGCCGGCGGCGGCTTCATTTTCTATCCGAATCCCTTCTATCATCGCTAGACGAGTGCCTGTCGGCGCAAGATGAAGGAATACGGCAAGCCTCATGGCAGTCTATGTCGACGCAGCGATCTGGAACTGGGCCGGCCATCGCTGGTGCCATCTGTTGGCCGACGACACCGACGAGTTGCATCGCTTTGCCGCCCGGCTCGGCGTCAAGCGTTCATCGTACCAGGGACCGCCCAAGACTTCGGCGCCGCATTATGACATAACGGGCTTCGAGCGTGATCGTGCGGTGCGGCTCGGCGCTATCGAATGCAGCCGCGAGGAGATCGTCGCGGTCTTCCGGCGGGTGCGGGTGCCGAACGGCAAGGTCAAGCGCTGACAGCAGGGCGCGGATCGTCGCACGCAACACCACGGATCCTGCGGCGCTTGCGTTTATCGCGCATCCCCTCTATATGCGCGCTCATTCCACACACGGACTTTGGTGTCTGCCCGGGAGAAATCCGGCTGAAACCTCCGGTGGCGTTCGAGGACAAAGTCCAAAAATGCCTGTGTCCGTGGAGGCTAACCGGAAAGGAACTTTGAATGGCACTGCCTGATTTCAGCATGCGCCAGCTTTTGGAAGCTGGCATTCACTTCGGCCACCAGACCCACCGCTGGAACCCGAAGATGGCGCCCTACATCTATGGCGCCCGCAACAACATCCACATCATCGACCTGTCGCAGACGGTGCCTTTGCTGCACCAGGCGCTGAAGCAGGTTTCCGACACCGTTGCCAAAGGTGGCCGCGTGCTGTTCGTCGGCACCAAGCGCCAGGCCTCCGACATCGTCGCCGATGCGGCACAGCGTTCGGCTCAGTATTATGTCAACTCGCGTTGGCTCGGCGGCATGCTGACCAACTGGAAGACGATCTCGAACTCGATCCAGCGCCTGCGCAAGCTCGACGAGATGCTGGCCGGCGAAGCGCAAGGGTTGACCAAGAAGGAACGCCTCAACCTCGACCGCGAGCGCGAGAAGCTCGACAAGGCGCTGGGCGGCATCAAGGACATGGGCTCGACGCCCGACCTGATGTTCGTGATCGACACCAACAAGGAAGCGATCGCCATCCTCGAGGCCAAGCGCCTCGGCATCCCGGTCGTCGCCATCATCGATTCGAACTGCGATCCGGACAAGATCGACTTCCCGATCCCCGGCAATGACGACGCGGCCCGTGCCATCCAGCTCTATTGCGACCTGATCGCCAAGGCTGCGATCGACGGCATCGCCCGCCAGCAGGGCGCGCTCGGCGTCGACATCGGCGCTTCGGTCGAAGCTCCGGTCGAACCCGCGCTCGACCCGGCTCCGGCCCCGGCGTCGGAAGCTCCCGAAGCTTGATAATCGAAGGCCGGTTGCGGCCTTCATCTTTCTCATATTCTGGCACGCTAAACAGACGCACCATCGAATACCGATGGTGCGTCGGTGCATTTAAAACAAAGAGGCGACAATGAGCATTTCGGCTGCACAGGTCAAAGAACTCCGCGACTTGACCGGCGCGGGCATGATGGATTGCAAGGCCGCGTTGACCGAGACCAACGGCAACATGGAAGAGGCCGTCGACTGGCTGCGCAAGAAGGGTATCTCCAAGGCCGACAAGAAGGCTGGCCGCACCGCGGCTGAAGGTCTGATCGGCGTCGACAATGGCGTGCGCGAAGCTGCCGTCGTGGAAGTCAATTCCGAGACCGACTTCGTGGCCCGCAACGCCGCGTTTCAGGAAATCGTCGCCAACGTTGCCAAGGTTGCGCTGGCCTATGGCACGACGGAGGCTGTGGCCGCCGCAAAGTATCCGGGGTCCGACAAGTCGGTTGCCGACACCATCAAGGACGCTGTCGGCACCATCGGCGAAAACATGGGCTTCCGCCGCTCGGCCAAGCTCACCGTTCCGCACGGCGCTGTCGCTACCTACGTTCACAACGCGGTTGCCGACGGCCTTGGCAAACTCGGCGTGCTGGTCGCGATCGAGACCACGGGCAATGAGCATGCCGCCAACGCCTTTGGCCGCCAGGTGGCGATGCATGTTGCCGCCACCAACCCTCTGGCGCTGACGGCAGAGCAGATCGATCCGGCCGCGGTCGAACGCGAGAAGGCGATCTTCTCCGACCAGGCGCGCCAGTCCGGCAAGCCGGAAGCGATCATCGAGAAGATGGTCGAGGGCCGTCTGCGCAAGTTCTACGAGGAAGTCGTGCTCCTGAAGCAGGCCTTCGTGCTCAATCCCGACATCACTGTCGAGAAGGCGCTGAAGGATGCCGAGAAGGAGATTGGTGCGCCGGCCAAGATCACCGCCTACCTGCGCTTTGCGCTGGGCGAGGGCATCGAGAAGGAAGAGACCGATTTCGCCGCGGAAGTCGCTGCAGCGGTCAAGAAATAGCCCTTTCCAGGGCTCACGAACTCAGGCAACTCGGCCGGGTGTCCGCAAGGAGGCCCGGCCGATTTCTTGTGCGGTGTCGATAAAGGCCCTGAGCTTCGGCGCCATCGCCGCCCGGCGAGGGAAATAGAGGAATAGCCCCGGTTCCTCGATCGCCGTCTGCGGCAGCACCTGGACGAGGCGGCCCGCGGCAAGATCGGCGCGCGCCAGCGGCTCGAACACATAGGCAAGCCCGACGCCTGCAAGCGCAAGATCGATTGCTGCGAGTGAATCCGTCACGACAACGCTGCCCCGCGTCTCCATGGCGATGTCCTTGCCATCCTCGATCAAATCCCAGCGATAGAGCGCACCGGAGCGGACGAGCCGGTAGCCGATACAATTGTGGTTCGCCAGGTCGGCAACGCCGCCGGGACGGCCGTGCCTTCCGATATAGGCGGGCGAGGCGACGATGACGACGGAGAATGGCGGCGTCAGCCGGACCGCAACCATGTCCTGAGCGATCATCTCGCCAAGCCGGACGCCGGCATCGAAGCCTTCGCCGACGATATCAACCAGACCCTGGTCAGCGAAGACCTCGACCGTAACCTCCGGATAGCGCTCGGCCATCGCCGCGACCACCGGCGTCACCGCCAATGGTATCGCTATGTTGGAGGCGTTGATCCTGAGCAGGCCAGACGGCCTGCCTTTGACGCTGCGGATGCGGTCCATCCGCTCGGCAATATCCTGGAGGGCCGGAGCCGCCGTTTCCACCAGCGCCTTGCCGGCCTCGGTGAGCGAAACGCTGCGCGTCGTGCGGGCGAACAAGGGCTGGCCGATCCGCTCTTCGACAATGCGCACCGCATGGCTGACCGCCGAAGGGCTCATGCCGAGTTCGGCGGCGGCAAGCGCGAAGCCGCCACGCCGGGCAACGGCGACCACGACCGGAAGATGGCTGAGCAGATCGCGATCCATTCATGAATGATATCGCATGGTCTTTGCGAACAATGCAACCTTATCGATGCCAAGGCGGTGGTCCACATTGTCGCCAACTCATCGGCGATCGGCTGATGGCACTGAGGAGACGAGACATGAACACGTTAAAGCACGTAACTTTCACGGCAGGCATGGCGTTGGCGCCGATGGATGCCGGTGGGGCGGAGCCATCAGACTGGCGGGCCCTTGCAGACGAACGCGCGGTCATTCGCATTGCCGATGCCATCGACCGGGCCGTTGACGCCCAGGACTGGAAACTTGCACGCGGCTATTTTGCGGATCGGATCACCGCCGACTTCAGCAGTCTCTCCGGACAGCCGGCGGCCAACATCGCTTCCGACGATCTGGTTGGCGCTTGGGCGGCCAACCTCAAGGGCAGCAAGACAAGCCTGCATCTGCGCACCAATCACCAGGTCGCTCTCAAGGCGGACACGGCGACTGTCCTGTCGAACGGCTATGCTTGGAACCGGATGGAAGGCAATGGCGACCCGCTTTGGGAGGTCTGGGGCACCTATGAGCATCACCTGACGCGTTTTGCGGATGGCTGGAAGGTCGATGGCTTCGCGTTCCACATGACACACGAGCGCGGCAATCCCTGGGTCAAGAACACTCCGGGCCAGTGACGCGCGGGGTATCTATCACCAAGCATTGGAAGACGATCATGACCATGACCTACTACACTCTTGGCAACAGCGGCCTTAGGGTCAGCCGACTGGCACTGGGCACGATGACTTTCGGCAAGGAATGGGGCTGGGGAGCCGACAGGGATACGGCGCGGGCGATTTTCGACGCCTATGTCGAGGCGGGCGGCAATGTGTTCGACACGGCGGATCTCTACACAGATGGCACGGCCGAAGCCTGGCTTGGTGAATTCATCGCCGAGCGCGGGCTGCGCGACACGGCGGTGATAGCCAGCAAGTTCACCATGAACATGCAGCCCGGCAATCCGAATGCTGGCGGCAACGGCCGCAAGAACATCATGCGGGCCGTCGATGCTTCGCTGAAACGGTTGGGGACCGACTATATCGATCTCTATCTCATGCATGTCTGGGACAGGCTGACCCCGGCTGAAGAGGTCATGCGCACGCTGGACGACCTGGTCCGGATGGGCAAGGTGCGCCATGTCGGCCTTTCCGATGTGCCCGCCTGGTATGCGGGCCGCGCACAGGCGATCGCCGAATTGCGAGGATATGAGCCGGTTTCGGCGCTACAGCTCGAATATTCGCTGGCCGAACGCGCGATCGAGAACGAGTTCGTGCCATTCGGCACGCGCCATGGCGCCGGCATCATGGTGTGGAGCCCGCTGGCCGGCGGTTTGCTGAGCGGCAAGTATCGACCGGCCCAGACCGGAAACGGCCGCCTCGACGGATTTCGCAACTCGACGCATCCGGGTTTCCAAAAGTTCACGCAACGCAACTGGGCTATCGTGGCCGAACTCGAGAAGGTCGCATCCGAGGTCGGCCGCAGCATGCCTCAGGTCGCGCTCAACTGGGTGGCCACGCAGCCGGGGATCGCAACCGTCATCCTCGGTGCGACGACGCTCAGCCAAATGCATGACAATCTTGGCGCGCTGGATTTCGAGATTCCGAAAGCGCATCGCGACCGGCTGGAGAGAGCCAGCAGAACTCCAGCGCCGTTTCCCTATTCCTATTTCGGTTCGCAGATACAGGCGCGCGTTACCGGCGGCGCGACAACCGGCGACAAGCCCCCCAACTACGTGTCACCGGTGCTTATCGAAGGAGAGTCGGCCAGCGTGTCCACCAATTGATCAATGGGCAGGAAACCGGCAATTTGCCGTTTGGGCGCCGCGTGGCATCGCGGCGCCCTTCGTGTATCGGAACGCCATTGTTTCGGATGGCGCGCCTGCGCCAGAGCAGCCACCCGGAACGCGCCACATGCAAATGAAGAGGCCCAGATGACGGTGAAGCCCCTCTACCGACGTGTCTTGCTGAAAGCGTCGGGCGAAGCACTGATGGGCGAGCAGCATTTCGGCATCGACGTTTCAGTAGTGGATCGCATCGCCGGCGACATCGCCGAGGCGCGTGCATTGGGCATCGAGGTCGGCGTCGTCATCGGCGGCGGCAACATCTTTCGCGGCGTGGCCGTTGCCTCCAAGGGCGGCGACCGTGTCACCGGCGACCACATGGGCATGCTTGCCACGGTGATCAACTCGCTGGCGCTGCGCACGTCGTTGAACAAGATCGGCGTCGACGCCGTGGTGCTTTCGGCGATCGCCATGCCCGAACTTTGCGAGAGCTTTTCGCAGCGCCAGGCGACCGCCTACATGAACCAGGGCAAGGTGGTGATCTTTGCCGGCGGCACCGGCAATCCATTCTTCACCACTGATTCGGCCGCAGCCCTTCGCGCCGCTGAAATCGGCGCCGACGCGCTGTTCAAGGGCACTCAGGTCGACGGCGTCTACTCGGCGGACCCGAAGAAGGACCCGAATGCGACGCGTTTCGAGCGCATCAGCCATGGCGAAGTCATAAATCGCGGCCTTTCCATCATGGATACCGCTGCGATTGCACTTGCGCGCGAAAACAACATTCCGATAATCGTCTATTCGATCCACGAAAAAGGTGGTTTCGGCGATATTCTGAGGGGCGGCGGCCGCTGCACGGTCGTCGCGGACGATTGATCGGCGGCCTGACCCGAAAAGGGAAGCCGGTTTTCGGAAGTTCGATTCGAAGACGGCCCCGAAGCAGTGAGCCCGCATTAGACGGTCGAGGAGATAAAGATGAGTGGTGAGTACGACGATCTCAAGCGGCGCATGGATGGGGCCATTGCCGCGTTCAAGCATGATCTGGCCTCGCTGCGGACCGGTCGCGCCTCCAGCAATCTGCTCGATGCGATCCAGGTGCAGGCCTACGGCACCACCATGCCGATCAATCAGGTCGCCAACGTCTCGGTGCCGGAGCCGCGCATGATCTCGGTATCGGTATGGGACAAGTCGATGGTTGGCGCGGTCGACCGCGCGATCCGCGAATCCAATTTGGGGTTCAACCCGATCGTAGACGGCACCAACCTCAGGATTCCACTTCCCGAACTTAACGAACAGCGCCGCAAGGAACTGGTCAAGATCTCGCACACCTACGCCGAGAACGCCCGTGTCGCCGCGCGCCATGTGCGCCGCGACGGCATGGACTTCCTGAAGAAGGCGGAGAAGGACGGCGACATCAGCGAAGACGATCAGCGCAAGCGCTCGGACCAGGTCCAGAAACTTACCGACGAGACGATCAGCAACATCGACCACCTGCTTTCCGATAAGGAAGCTGAAATCATGCAGGTTTAGGGTCATGGCCGCCGGCTGACCCGAAAGCAAGAACATGGCAACGCCCGCGCATGTCGCGATCATCATGGACGGAAACGGACGCTGGGCCAAGGCGCGCGGCATGCCCCGTCTTGCGGGCCACCGTGCCGGTGTCGAGGCGCTGCGCAAGACGGTGCGCGCGGCACCTGGGCTCGGCATTTCCTACCTGACCGTCTATGCTTTCTCGTCGGAGAATTGGTCGCGGCCGAAGTCCGAGGTCAGCGACCTGATGGGCCTCTTGAAAATGTTCATCCGCCGTGACCTTGCTGAACTGCACCAGAGCGGTGTGCGGGTTAGAATCATCGGCGACCGGGCAGGGCTGCAGTCTGATATCAGGGGACTGCTCGATGAGGCCGAAACGCTGACGGCCGCAAACGAATCGCTGACGCTGGTGATCGCCTTCAACTATGGCGGACGAGACGAAATCGTTCGCACGGCACAAAAGCTTGCGGCGGCCGTGGCGCGTGGCGAACTCGACGCCGAGGCGATATCAGCCGAAAGTTTTGCCGGCGCGCTTGATACGCAAGGCATTCCCGACCCGGAACTCGTCATCCGCACCAGCGGCGAGCTTCGGTTGTCAAACTTCCTTCTGTGGCAAGCCGCCTATAGCGAACTCGTCTTCCTGCCTTGCTATTGGCCCGACTTCAGCCGCGAGCACCTTGCGGAAGCTTTGCGTGAGTTTGCTGGCCGCGAACGCCGTTTCGGCGGACTTGGAGGCCAGGACGTCGCTTCGCGACCGGCCGCGGGATGAGCAATCTTCAACTCCGTATCGTTTCGGCGATCGTGCTCGCCATCATCACTCTCGGCTTGACCTGGATCGGCGGTTTGCCGTTCCGGCTGCTGTGTGCCGTGATCGTAGCGGCGATCTTCTATGAATGGACCCGCATGTCGCGGCCAACCGGGGCAACGGGTCTGGGTTTCCTGCCGGAAGCACTGCTGGTTGTCTTCATTGGCGCCTTGATTGGCGGCCTGGCCTCCTCCTGGCTGCTACCGCTTGTGGCGGCCATTGTTGCCGCAACGGCGATAGCCGCCTCGGTTCGCAAGACCGGACAATGGGATGCGAGCGGCCTTGCCTATGCCGCGGTTTCAGGCCTGTCGCTCGCCTTGCTGCGGGATGGCGATCGTTCAGGCCTCATTGCCATCCTGTTCCTGTTCGCGGTCGTCTGGGCCACCGATATCCTTGCCTATTTCGTGGGGCGCGCCGTTGGGGGGCCGAAACTGGCGCCGGCGATCTCGCCCGGCAAGACGCGCAGCGGCGCACTCGGCGGCGCTGTCGGCGGCGTCGTCGCCGGGCTGGTCCTCGCCGCAGCTGCCGGTGTCGGCAATCTGGTATTGCTCGGCTTGGTCGCGCTCGTGCTGTCGATTGTCTCGCAGGCAGGCGACCTGTTCGAATCCTGGATCAAGCGCCGCCATGGCCGCAAGGATTCGGGGGCGCTCATCCCGGGCCATGGCGGCGTCATGGATCGTGTCGACGGGCTTGTCGCAGCGGCATTCGCCCTATACGTCATCGGCTGGATTTCGGCGAACGCCGATCATCCGGCGCAGGGTCTGTTTCCCGTTTGAGCGATGTCATTTCAGGGTCCTATGCGCGGTGCGCCTTGGATTCGCCCGGATTGGTGTCACAGTCACGGCGCAGTCTGCGCCGTGGAAGAATTTGAGGGTTTGTCTTGAACGAGATTCTTCACGCGCTTTTCAGCACAGAAGGCTTTGTCCTGGGCACGCTGGTGCCATTCCTCTTCGTGCTGACAGTGGTCGTGTTCGTCCATGAAATGGGCCATTACCTTGTCGGGCGCTGGTGCGGCATCGGTGTCAGGGCCTTCTCGATCGGCTTCGGCCCGGAACTTTTCGGCTTCAACGACAGCCACGGCACGCGCTGGAAACTGTGTGCGATACCGCTTGGCGGCTATGTCAAATTCGTCGGCGACATGAACGCCACATCGAGCCAGCCCACGTCGGAAGAAATTGAAACGCTGACCGAGGAAGAGCGCAAGGTCGCCTTCCACACGCAGCCGATCTGGAAGCGCGCGGCAACGGTGGTGGCCGGACCGTTGTTCAATTTCCTGCTGACGATCGTCGTCTTTTCCGTGCTGTTCACCGCCTATGGCCGCTATGTCGCCGAGCCCATGGTGGCCGAGGTGACCGCCGACAGCCCGGCGGCGAAGGCCGGCATTCTTCCCGGCGACCGATTCGTCAGCGTCGACGGCAACAAGGTCGAAACCTTTGGCGACGTTCAACGCCTGGTCTCGGGCCGTGCCGACGACGCAATCACCTTCGTCATGCTGCGCGACGGCCAGGAGGTCACTGTGACCGCGGCGCCGCGGCTGATGGAACAGGAAGACGCGCTCGGCAACAAGGTCAAGGTCGCCGTGATCGGTGTCGTCAATAACAAGGAACTCGGCCAGCCGAGGCTCATCACCTACACGCCGGTCGGAGCGGTCGCGGCGGCGGTCGAGGAAACCGGTCACGTCATCCAGCGCACCGGCCAGTTCCTGCAGCGCTTTGTTGTCGGGCGCGAAGACAAATGTCAGCTGGGCGGTCCGGTGAAGATAGCCGACATGGCGGGCAGGGCTGCGAAACTGGGATTCGAATGGCTCGTGCAGCTGGTTGCACTGCTATCCGTTGGCATCGGAATTCTGAACCTTTTGCCGATTCCCCCCCTCGACGGCGGTCACCTCTTGTTCTACGGGGTGGAGGCTGTCATTCGCCGTCCGGTGTCGGAACGGATGATGGAAATGGCCTATCGGGCCGGGTTGCTTCTGGTGCTGTGCTTCATGGGGTTCGTTTTTTGGAACGATCTGTTTGGGTGCTGAAATCATGAAGAAATTTGGCTTCTGCATGGACGATGTTGAGACGCCGTTTACCATGCAAGGGGATATGAGTGACGCGAAAGCCACGCCGCAGGGTTAAGTAAATACAAATTAACCAGAAGCCTTGCGTGTAGGGAAAATCCGGTTAATACGGTAGGGGAAATTACCGCACGTCCGGTTTTCTCGCCGTGGGGACTACGAGAAAAGGTTATTAAGCCCGATGAAGGCAGCATCCAAGTTTCTAAGCGCCGCGTCCGCGGTGACCCTGTCCGCGGCCATGGTCGTGCCAGGCGCGCTCGCAGTGCAGTTCGTTGCCACATCGGCGGCTGAAGCCGCTGTCGTCAGCAGAGTCGAAGTGAGCGGCAATCAGCGTATCGACGCTGAGACCATCCGCAATTACATCACCATCAAGCCGGGCAAGGCTTTCTCCAGTTCCGATATCGACGGTGCGGTCAAGGCGCTCTTCGGCACAGGCCTGTTTTCGGACGTGCAGATCAACCAGGTCGGCTCGACGCTGGTGGTCAAGGTTGCCGAGTACCAGGTTGTCAACCAGGTGCTGTTCCAGAACAACAAGAAGCTCAAGGACAATGCGCTTGCGGCGGCCGTGCAGCTGAAGCCGCGCGGAACGTTCTCGCAGGCGACGCTCGATGCCGACGTGGAATCGGTCAAGGCTGCATACAGGCGCATTGGTCGCGACGATGTGACCGTGACCACGCAGGTCATGCAGCTTGGCGACAATCGCGTAAATGTTGTCTTCAACATCGCTGAAGGCGATCGCACGCAGATCGCGGCGATCAATTTCGTCGGCAATAGCGCCTATTCCAGCCGCCGCCTGTCGGATATCATCAACACCAAGCGTTCGTCCTGGGTTTCCTTCATCCTGCGCGACGACGTCTATGACGACGACAAGCTGCGCGCCGACCAGGAGCTGCTGCGTCGCTTTTACTACAATCATGGGTATGCCGACTTCCAGGTCGTGTCCGCTGTCGGTGAACTCGACAGTGCGACGAACAAGTACACGGTCACCATCACCGTCCAGGAAGGCGACCGCTACACGTTCGGTGACGTCAGCGTCGAGAGCTCGATCCCTGAAGTCGACGGCAAGTCGCTGGAATCGGTGATCGAGACCCACAAGGGTGACGTCTACAACGCCAAGAACGTAGAGGATTCCATCATCGCGCTGACCGAGAAGGTGGCCGGTTCCGGCTATGCCTTCGCGCAGGTCACGCCGCGCGGCGACCGCAATTTCGAGAACCACACCATTTCGGTTGTCTATACGATCGACCAGGGCACCAAGGCCTATATCGAACGCATCGAGATCCGCGGCAACGATCGCACGCGTGACTATGTCATTCGCCGTGAGTTCGACGTCAGCGAAGGCGATGCCTTCAACCAGGTGCTCATCCAGCGCGCGAAGAAGCGTTTGGAAAACTTGAATTACTTTGAGAAAGTCGACATCTCGACCGTGCCGGGCTCGCAGCCTGACCAGGTCGTTCTGGTGGTCGATGTGGTCGAGAAATCGACCGGCGAGTTCTCGGTAGGCGCTGGTTATTCGACCGGTGGCGACACGGCCGGTCCGTCGGTCGAAGGCTCGGTGACCGAGCGCAACTTCCTCGGTCGTGGCCAGTTCATCAAGCTGTCGGCGGGCGGCGGCAAGAATTCACGCGACTACAGCCTGTCCTTCACCGAGCCTTATTTCCTCGGACGGCGCATCGCTGCCGGTTTCGACATCTTCAAGCAGACCAGGGAATACGACAACTACGAAAGCGACACTGTGGGCGCGACGGTGCGCTTCGGTCTGCCGATCACCGACAGCATCTCGACCCAGTTGGCGTACAACATCTCGCAAGAAAAGTATAAGCTGGAAGACGATTGCGTGACCGGCGGCGTTTACGATCCGGCGAAGTGTGACGTTTCCACGGCTATCCTGGATGGCATCGAACAAAGCCCTTGGATCAAGTCGTCGGTCAGCCTCGGGCTGGTCTACAACACCATCGACGATATGAAGAGCCCGCACGAGGGTATCTACGCCACCACGACGGTAGAAGTCGCAGGCCTCGGCGGTGATGCCAAGTTCGTGAAGGTCACGGGGCGCGGCAGCATCTACCAGACGTTGTCGGAGCAGTACGACCTAGTCGGGCTCATTTCAGGTGGCGCTGGCCATGTTGAAGGATACGGCAGCGATGGTCTGCGGATCTTCGATCAATTCCAGAGCACCGATCGCATGATCCGTGGCTTTGCCTATGGCGGCATCGGTCCTGTCGATATTGCTACGGGCGACCATCTCGGCGGCACGACCTATTTCAATGCGTCCGCAGAAGCTCAGTTTCCGTTGCCGGTCGTACCGGAAAGCTTCGGCTTGCGTGGCGCTGTCTTCGCGGATGCGGCAACGCTCTATGGAAGCAAGGTCGACACCGCTGGCGTCACCCAGGACTCGGTCGGCATGAAGTTGCGTGCCTCGGTCGGCCTCGGCCTGATGTGGGCGTCGCCGTTCGGTCCGATCCGTATCGACTATGCGATCCCGGTCAAGAAGGAAGCGCGCGACGACGTGCAGGAATTCAACTTCGGCATATCGACCCGCTTCTGATCGGCGGCCAACGATGCTCCCGGGTCTTCAGGGTCCGGGAGAAATGTTCCGACCTAGCTGGATATAGCTTCTGGAATGACCGATCCGGTGTTCTTCGCGCCATCACGCCGGTATACGGCGGGCGAAGTCGCGAATCTGACCGGCTCGGTGCTCGTCGATTCCGGCCACTCAGATATTTCGATCGAAGCACTCGCGCCAGCCAGCGAGGGCGGCGAGAATGCGCTCGTCTTTGTCGACGGCAAGCGCAATTCCGCGCTGATGCCGTCGCTGCGGGCAGCCGCGGTCCTGTGCCCGGCGGAATTTGCCGGCAAGGCGCCGGCCGGCGTTGCCGTTCTGGTTCATCCGCGTCCGCAACAGGCCTTCGCGTTTGTCGGGCGTCTGCTGTTTCCGAGGGCGGCGACACCAGGGCCGATGACCAGTGAAACCGGCGTCTCGCCGCACGCTCATGTCGATGCGACCGCGCATGTCGAAGCCGGTGCCGTCATCGAAGCCGGCGCGGTCATCGGGCCAGGTGCTTCGATCGGCAGCGGTACCGTCATCGCCCCAAATGCGGTCATCGGATCATCTTGCCAGATCGGCCGCGACGGCTATGTCGGTCCAGGCGCTAGCATCCAGTATGCCTTGATCGGCAATCGCGTCATCATTCATGGCGGCGCCAGGATAGGCCAGGATGGTTTTGGGTTCGTTGGCGGGGCCAAGGGTCCCGAGCGCGTGCCGCAGATCGGCCGTGTCGTTATCCAGGATGACGTCGAGATCGGCTCCAACACCACCGTCGATCGCGGCGCCATGTCCGATACGGTCATCGGCCAGGGCACCAAGATCGACAATCTCGTGCAGATCGCCCATAACGTCCGCATCGGCCGCAATTGCATAATAGCCGGGCTTTCGGGTATTTCGGGTTCTGTGGTCGTGGGTGACAATGTCACCATGGGCGGCGGCGTCGGGCTTGCGGATCACCTGACCATAGGGACAGGGGCCAAGCTTGCCGCCAGAAGTGGATTTATGAGCAATGTCCCTGCAGGCGAGATCTGGGGCGGCTATCCGGCACAGCCGATGGCGGAAGCCATGCGGGAGATAGCCATGCTGCGCAAGCTCGCCAGGACCCGCAAACAGGGCGAGGGAGGCAATGGCTGACATGATCGCGTCGACGACGCTGGAAGCGGTCGACATCATGGGGCTGATGAAGCTCCTGCCGCACCGCTATCCGTTCCTGATGATCGATCGTATCGTCGACATCGATGGCGACGAATCCGCCATCGGCATCAAGAACGTGACCATAAACGAGCCGCATTTTCAGGGCCATTTCCCTGAGCAGCCGGTCATGCCGGGTGTGCTCATCGTCGAGGCGATGGCGCAGACGGCCGGCGCCATCTGTATCCGCAGCCTGGGCACCGAAAAGCCGTCGCTGGTCTATTTCCTGACCATCGACAACGCCAAATTCCGCAAACCGGTCGTTCCCGGCGACCAGTTGAAGATCTATGTCAAGAAAATCAAGAAACGCGGCAATCTGCTCAAATTCGCTTGTGAAGCTATGGTCGACGGCGCCAAGGCGGCCGAGGCCGAGATTTCAGCCATGATGGTCACCAGCGACTGACGATCGAGTGCTTATGAAAATCAAAACATCCATCCATGCTTCCTCCGTTGTGGAGGAAGGCGCTCAAATCGGCCAAGGTGTGCGCATCGGACCGTTCTGCCATGTCGGTGCCGATGTGGTGATCGGCGACGACGTCGAACTGGTCAGTCATGTCTCGGTGATGGGCGCGACGTCGATCGGCGCCTCGACCAAGGTCTATCCGATGGCGACATTGGGCGCACCGCCGCAAAACACCAAGCACAAGGGCGGCCGCACCACCCTGGTCATCGGCAAGAACTGCACGATCCGCGAAGGCGTGACCATGCATCTCGGCACCGATTCCAGCCGCGGCGAGACCACGGTCGGCGACAATGGCAATTTCCTTGCCTACGCCCATATCGCCCATGATTGCGTCGTCGGCAACAATGCGACGTTCGCCAATGGCGCAACGCTGGGCGGCCACTGCGAGGTCGGCAACAATGTCTATATCGGCGGCCTGACCGCAGTGCATCAGTTTGTCCGCATCGGCGACAACGCCTTTCTGGGCGGTTGCTCTGCGATCGTCGGCGATGTCATCCCCTTTGCCATCGCGGTCGGCAACCGCGCCAGCCTGCGCGGTCTCAACATCATCGGCCTCAAGCGCTCCGGCCTGCCGAGGTCCGAAATCCTTGTGCTGCGCAAGGCTTACAGGATGATCTTCGATCGTTCCCGCACCGTTGGCGAGAACATCGAATTCGCCAAAGCGGAGTTCGCGTCGTCGCCGACCGCCATGAAGATCATCGATTTCATCACCAGTCGCGGCAAGCGGCACTATGCTGTGCCGTCGCTCAAGGGCGGCGATGGCGACGATGTCGATGACGAAGACTGAGACAGCGGCAGCGCGTCTTGATCTTCCGCCGGGCTCCAGGGTCGGCATCATTGCCGGCGGCGGCAGTCTGCCGGTCGAAGTCGCGGCCGGTTCGGCTGAACAAGGTTATCCGCCCTTCGTCATCCTGATGGAAGGCGAAGTCGACCGCATCGCGGAACTCTCCCGATACGATCACGAAAACCTCGCTCTGGAAGGTATAGGCTCGCTCGTCCCATTGCTGCGGCGGCACCGGATCACCCATCTGGTGCTTGCAGGCGAGATCAAGCGCCGGCCGCGATTGCTTGCGCTGCGCCCCAGTCTCAGCCTGCTCGCGGTGATTCCTTTGGTCGTCATGGCGCTCGCGCGTGGCGATGATGGTCTTCTAAAGATCTTGGCACGGGGCCTCGAAGCGCGTGGAATAAAGGTCGTTGGCGCCCACGAAGTAGTGCCGAATCTTGTCGCCGCCGAAGGCGTGCTAACCAAGGCCGAACCGCGAAAATTGGACTGGCGTGATATCGACGCAGGCCTTGCGGCAGCAAGGGCCATCGGGGCGCTGGATGTCGGCCAGGCGGCGATCGCGGTTGGCGGCCGGGCAATCGCGCTGGAAGGCATCGAAGGAACAGCCGGCCTGCTTGATCGTGCGAAGCTGCTGCGCGGCCACGGCCGTATTGCGGGCAAGACCCGGGGCGTCCTCGTCAAGTGCGCCAAGCCTGGTCAGGAACTGCGCGCCGATCTTCCATCCATCGGTCCGCAGACGGTCGAGGCAGCGCACGCGGCCGGGCTCGCCGGCATTGCCGTCGAGGCGGGACGCTCGCTGATCCTCGAAGGTCCTGAAACCATCGCACGCGCCAATGCACTCGGCCTGTTCGTCCTTGGCCTGCCTGTCGCCACGGAGCCGCGTAATGGCTGACAGGGTATTGAAGATCGCGATCGTTGCCGGAGAGGAGTCCGGCGACCTGCTCGGCGCCGACATAGTACGCTCGCTCAGGCAGGCGGCCGGGCGCGAGGTGCAACTCGTCGGCCTCGGCGGCCGTCATTTGCAGGCGCTGGGACTGGTCTCGCCATTCGATGCCGGTGAGATCGCCCTCATGGGGTTCAGTGCCGTCCTGCGCGACCTGCCGCGCCTGATACGGCGGATCAGCCAACTGGCCAAGACCGTTGCCGACGAAAAGCCGGACTGCCTTGTCACCATCGACAGTCCGGACTTTTCGTTGCGCGTCGCCAAAAAGGTGCGTGCGGCCAACCCGTCGATTCCGATCATCCACTATGTCTGCCCGAGCGTATGGGCGTGGCGGCCGGGCAGGGCGGTGGCGATGAAGCCCTATGTCGACCACATCCTCTGCATCTTGCCTTTCGAGGTCAAGGAGCTCGATCGGCTCGGCGGGCCACCGGGCACTTATGTCGGGCATCGCCTGACCCACGATGCGGGCTTGCTGGCCGCAGCCAAGGCGCAGGAGCTGCCGCACGACCTTTCTCCTGATCGCGTCAAGACCCTGCTCGTCCTGCCCGGTTCGCGGCGTGGCGAGGTACGGCGGCTGCTCGACCCGTTCGGCGAGACGGTGTCGATTCTGCGTGCGCGTGGCCACCGCCTACGGCTGCTGCTGCCGACCGTTCCGCATGTCGCCGACCTCGTCAAATCCTCCGTCAACCGCTGGGATGAAAAGCCTGAGATCATCGTCGATCCCCAACGCAAATGGCAGGCTTTCGGCAAAGCCGATGCGGCGCTGATCGCGTCCGGGACGGTATCGCTGGAACTGGCGCTGGCCGGCGTGCCGATGATTTCCTGCTACAGGCTCGACCCGGTCGCGCGCGTCTTGGCGCCGTACCTCGTTTCCGTCTGGTCGGCGCTGCTGCCCAATCTGATATCGGATCGAGCGCTTATTCCGGAATTCTACGACGGCTACATCAAGCCGAACAATCTGGCCCGGCAATTGGAAGCCCTGTTCGCCGACAGCGGCATGCGCGCCTGGCAGAAGAATGGATTTGCAGAGATCACGCGGCGCATGGCGACGGATAGACCGTCCGGCGAGATCGCCGCGCAGGTGGTGATGCGGTATATCAAGAGAGGGAATAGTCAGTAGTCAGTAGGGAAGTTGACCGTGCCTACTGCCTACTGCCCAATCCCCAATCCCTACTCCCAATTCACCGCTTGGCGATCGGCACGTAGTCACGCTCGGGTGCGCCGGTATAGAGCTGACGCGGGCGGCCGATCTTCTGGCGCGGATCCTCGATCATCTCTTTCCACTGGGCGATCCAGCCGACGGTGCGGGCGACCGCGAACAGCACGGTGAACATGGTGGTGGGAAAGCCCAGCGCCTTCAGCGTGATGCCGGAATAGAAGTCGACATTCGGGTAGAGCTTCTTCTCGATGAAATAGGAATCGGTCAGCGCGATCTTTTCCAGCTCCATGGCGATGTCGAGCAGCGGATCGTCCTTGATGCCGAGCTCGCCCAGAACCTCATGTGCCGTCTTCTGCATGATCTTGGCGCGCGGATCGTAGTTCTTGTAGACGCGGTGGCCAAAGCCCATCAAGCGGAAGGGGTCGTCCTTGTCCTTGGCGCGGGCGATGAATTCGGGGATATGATCGACATGGCCGATCTCGCCAAGCATGTTGAGCGCCGCTTCATTGGCGCCGCCATGCGCCGGTCCCCACAGGCAGGCTATACCGGCGGCGATGCACGCAAACGGGTTGGCGCCCGACGAGCCGGCGAGACGAACGGTCGAGGTCGAGGCGTTCTGCTCGTGGTCGGCGTGCAAAATGAAGATGCGCTCCATGGCGCGCGCCAGCACCGGGTTGATCTTGTATTCCTCGCACGGCACGGCAAAGCACATGTGCAGGAAGTTGGCGGCGAAGTTGAGCTCGTTCTTCGGGTAAATGAACGGCTGGCCGATGTGGTATTTGTAGGCCATCGCCGCGATCGTCGGCATCTTGGCGATCAGCCGCATGGAGGCAACCATGCGCTGGTAGGGGTCGGAGATGTCGGTGGAGTCGTGGTAGAAGGCCGACAGCGCGCCGACCACGCCGCACATCACCGCCATCGGATGCGCGTCGCGGCGGAAGCCGGTGAAAAAGCGCGACATCTGCTCATGCACCATGGTGTGGCGCGTCACGCGGTAATCGAAATCGTCCTTCTGCGCCTTGGTCGGCAATTCACCGTAGAGCAGGAGATAGCAGACCTCGAGGAAGTCGCCATGTTCGGCCAACTGGTCGATCGGATAGCCGCGGTGCAGGAGGACGCCGGCGTCGCCGTCGATGAAGGTGATTTCGGACTCGCAGCTTGCCGTCGAGGTGAAGCCGGGATCGTAGGTGAAAGCGCCGGTGGTGGAGTAGAGCGAGGCGATGTCGATGACATCAGGCCCGACCGAACCACTTCGCACCTTGAATTCATGGGTCTTGCCGGCGAATGCAAGCGTTGCCGTGGCCTCCTGGGTCTTGCCGCCCAAATCCATTTTTTTCGCAGCTTCGGTCATTGCAAACTCCTTCTTGTTTCCTCATGCCGGCAAAGGCAAAATTCTGCAGAGCGACACGTCGAAAATCACCGCAATGCGCGTATTCGCCACCGCATTTCAGGAGGTGCGTGCCAGATTGGGCCAAGGCCTAATGTTGCACTGCGAAACCCGCCTTTCAATGCCAATCTTCTTGGGCCAGTTTGCTCCTAATCGATTTGATCTGAGATGCGCGCCAGGCTTTCCTCGCGGCCGAGCACGGCGAGCACATCGAACACGCCCGGCGAGGTGCTTTTGCCGGTCAAAGCGGCGCGCAAAGGCTGGGCCACCGCGCCGAGTTTGTGACTGCCGGCCGCAGCCACCTCACGGATCGCCGCCTCCGCCGAGGCGGCTGTCCAGTCACTCGCAAGCCCGTTCAAAGCTTCGTGAGCACTGCGCAGGATCTTGCGGGCATCGTCGGTGAGCAGAAGGGCCGCCTTGTCGTCGATCGGCAGCGGTCGCGTGGCAAACAGGAAGGCCGCGCCGTCGACGAGCTCGACCAGCGTCTTGGCGCGCTCCTTCAGGCCCGGAAGCGCTGCCAGCAACTGCGCCTTGGTGCTGTCCTTCAGGCGTGCTGCGATCGCCGGGCCACCTTCGAGATAGGGCAGGGTGGCGATGAAGATGTCGAACAGCTCGGCATCGCTCATGCGGCGCATATGCGCGCCGTTGATCGCTTCCAGTTTGGCGAAGTCGAAGCGCGCCGCGCCCTTGTTGACATCGCCGATGTCGAACCACGAGATCATATCCTTGATCGACATGATCTCGTCGTCGCCATGGCTCCAGCCAAGGCGCGCCAGGTAGTTGAGCAGCGCCTCCGGCAGGTAGCCCATGGCGCGATAGGCCTCGACGCCAAGCGCGCCGTGCCGCTTCGACAGCTTGGCGCCATCGGCGCCGTGGATCAGCGGGATATGCGACATGGACGGCACGTCCCAGCCCATGGCGTTGTAGATGACGGTCTGGCGGGCGGCATTGGTCAGATGATCATCGCCGCGAATGATGTGGGTGACGGCCATGTCATGATCGTCGACGACGACGGCATGCATGTAAGTGGGATTGCCGTCCGAACGCAGGATGATGAAGTCGTCGAGATCCTTGTTGGGAAAGCGCACGTCGCCCTGGACACGGTCATGAACGATGGTCTCGCCTTCGGTCGGCGCCTTGATGCGGATGGCGCCCTTGGCGCCTGCGGGCGCCTCTGAGGGGTCGCGGTCGCGCCAGCGGCCGTCATAGCGGGGCGGCAGCCCCTTGGCTCTGGCAGCCTCGCGCATGGCCTCCAGTTCGGCTGGCGTGGCATAGCAATAATAGGCCATGCCCATGCGCACGAGCTCCTCAGCCACCTCGCGGTGGCGCGGCGCACGCTCGAACTGTGACACCGGCTCGCCGTCCCAGCTCAGGCCAAGCCAGGAAAGCCCGTCGAGGATGGCAGCCGTCGCGGCTTCATTGGAGCGTTCACGGTCGGTGTCTTCGATGCGCAGCAGCATCGTGCCGCCAGTGTGCTTTGCATACAGCCAGTTGAACAGCGCCGTGCGCGCGCCGCCTATGTGCAGATAGCCGGTGGGCGAGGGGGCAAAACGGGTGACGACCTTGTCGGACATGGAACTCTCGGAAACCATCTGAAGCGGGGTGCGGTTGCGCGGACTTTCGCGCGCCCGGCGTTCATGTAGCATAGGGTGTCGAGGGCGCAAGGGGCAGACCCGATGGCTGGACGAGGCTGGGGCTCGGATCAGGGCGAGGACGCTGCCATCGGCGTCAGCGAACGGTCCCTCTTTGCGCCTCTGCCATTGCCATCGCCCCTCCTGCCGGATCCCGGCCAAGCGCCGTTACAAGCGGATGTCGCCGCCTCTGTTCCTGTTGCCGAAACCGGCAGGATCGTTCGCGTGCGCCGGCAAATCAGCCTGACATCACTGCCTCGCCTGCGCCACAGCGTGAACACGGCGGCGAGCCTGGAACTCGACCGGGGCGTGGCCTTCCTGCTGGTGCCGGTCTGCCTGGCGATCGGAGCGATCGGCTATTTTTCGCTGGCGGCGGAGCCTGACTTTGCGAGACCTGTCGCGGTTGTCATTCTGACGGGGATCTGTGCGCTGGTCTCGCGTTCATGGTCAAAGACCCATCTGTGCGCCATGGCCGCACTTTTGTGCGCCCTAGGACTGCTTGCTGCCAAGGTCGAGACGTGGCGTGCGGGCACACAAATGTTGGGCTCGGAAATTTCGACGCAAGTCACCGGCCGCGTCGTTTCGCTCGACCGTATGGAGAGCGGTCGTATCCGGTTGACCATCGACGTGATCTCGACCGCCAGGCCGAAACTGCGCTATGCGCCGGAACGTGTGCGGCTTTCGGCACGCAAGATCCCGGCTGACGTGACCGCCGGCTCCCTCATCACCGGATATGCCAAGCTTTTGCCGCCGACCGGGCCGGTGCGGCCGGACAGCTATGATTTCTCCTTCGACAGCTATTTTGCCGGCATCGGCGGCAGCGGATTCTTTCTCGGCAATCCAAAGCTTGTCGTTAGCGACGATGGCGACATGCCGCTGTCGGCCCGAATTTCCTCCAGTGTGGAAAAAGCCCGTGAAGGTATCGCCGACCATATCAGGGCCAGCGTCGGCGGCGCCGAAGGCGAGATCGCCGCGGCGCTCATCGTCGGCGTGCGCGCCGGCATTCCCGATGAGATCAATGAGGCGATGCGACGTACCGGCATCTACCACATCATCTCCATTTCGGGACTGCACATGGCGCTGGTCGCGGGCACCATCATGGGATTGCTGCGCGGCGCCTTCGCCTTGTTTCCCGACTTTTCCGCGCGTCGCCCGGTCAAGAAGTATGCCGCTGCCGCCGCGCTGTTCTCGATCGCGGCCTATCTCATCATCTCTGGAGTCGTCGTTGCCGCCGAGCGCAGCTTCATCATGCTGGCGGTGATGCTGATTGCCGTGCTGTTCGATCGAGCAGCACTCACCATGCGCAATCTGGCGATCTCGGCGATCGCCGTCATCGTGGTGTCGCCGCATGAGGTGGTCGGCCCGAGTTTTCAGATGTCGTTCGCCGCGACCGCGGCTCTGGTCGGCGCCTATGCCGGCTGGGCCGATCACCGCGCGGGAAAAGCAAGGCCGCCGCCGCCAAAGCGATCCATGCCCGGTTTCCTGACGCGAAAGTTCGTGCTGGCGGCAACCGGCCTTGCCATGACCTCGATCATCGCCGGCAGCGCCACGACGCTGTTTGCCATCTGGCATTTTCAGCGTGTGTCGCCGCTCAGCCTGTTTGCCAATCTCGCGGTTATGCCGATCGTCACCGTCGTCATGTTCCTGGCCGTCGCCAGCGCGCTGCTGATGCCTTTCGGATTGGATTGGCCGGCTCTCTACCTGATGGGCAAGGGCCTGACGATGATGATCGCCATATCGGGCTGGATCTCCGAGCGTTCGCCTGTCGATGGAGTCGGGCTGATTTCCCAACACTCGGTCCTGCTGGTGGCAATTGCCCTGGTCATCGCGACGATGGCGACAACTTGGCTGCGGCTCGCTGCTCTGCCACTCGCGCTGGCAGGCTTGCTGACCGTCTCGGATACGCGCACGCCGGATGTGCTGATCTCGGAAGACGCCCGGCTGGTGGCGTTGCCGATCGGTGGCGGCGAGCTTGCCGTCAGCCGGGAACGGCCGAACGAATTCACCGTCGACAACTGGAAACGCGCCCTGACATCAGAAACCATCGTCGTGCCAGAGGTGTTCGACAACAGCGATGGGCAATTCGATGTCGCGGATGCCGTTGATCTGCCGCTGGGATCGCCGTTTTATTGCTCCTCAGGCGTTTGCGTGGCCAGGCACATGTCCGGTGCGATCATTGCCTATGTCGAGGACCGCAAGGACACCTGGAAAGCCTGCGGCTTCGCCGAGCTGATCGTCATCAATGACGCCACCGCGTATGACGCCTGTCACAATCCGCTGGTTCTCGTCATCACCAAGCGGCAACTGGCTCGCAAAGGCAGTGCCGCGGTCTTCTTCGATCGCCAATCGGCGACCACGCCGGCGACGATCAGCTTCGCGGTGGACAGCCCATATCGGCCCTGGCACACGCAACGCAAATACTCTCGTGAGGCAAGGGGGCTGGCACCCTTCAAGAAACCGGAGAAGCCAGCGGCCAACCCACAGCCGCCTCAGTAGCGGCGGATCAGGCCGACGAGCTTGCCTTGCACCTTGACCCTGTCCGGGCCGAAAATACGGGTTTCATAGGCCGGATTGGCGGCTTCGAGAGCAATCGAAGCGCCCTTGCGGCGGAACCGCTTCAGCGTCGCTTCCTCTTCATCGACCAGCGCCACGATGATCTCGCCGGGGCTCGCCGTGTCGGCATTGCGGATGATGACGGTGTCGCCGTCGAAGATACCGGCCTCGATCATCGAGTCTCCCTTGACCTCCAGCGCATAGTGGGCGCCGCCCATGATCATGTCCGGCGGCACCGAGATCGAATGCGTCTGATGCTGGATGGCATCGATCGGCACACCGGCGGCGATACGGCCCATGACCGGGATCGACACGGCGGAGACCGCATCGTCATCATTGCCGGGCGAGGGCATCCGCGAAGGCGCCGGCTTGATCTGCCGGCCAAGGGCGCCACCCTGACCGAGACTGCCCTGGATGACGCTTGGCGAAAACTTCTTTGCCGCGTTGAGACCGGGCGCGATCGAGTCCGGCAATCGCAGCACTTCCAGCGCGCGTGCCCGGTTGGGCAACCGGCGAATAAAGCCGCGCTCCTCAAGTGCGGTGATCAGCCGATGAATCCCGGATTTGGAGGCAAGGTCAAGCGCCTCCTTCATCTCGTCGAAGGATGGCGGAATGCCGCTCTCCTTCAGGCGTTCATGGATGAACATCAGCAGTTCATGTTGCTTGCGCGTCAGCATGGCGGCCCCCAGGTTACCTGAAACCAGAATCGAAAAACAAACCCAGAACAAACCCTATCTGTTCCAGTTGTGTTCTGCAACCGTTTAAAGTTTAATGAATTTGTTAAGGCTGCTGAAATTATTTGGCGCTTGCCAGCGGGTCGCGATCAACAGGCGCTAGGCACGGCGATGCGCCTGCTCACATTGAAATTATTATGGTTAATGACCTGTGGCTCATCCTCGACCCAAGGCTTGGCATTATTAGTCTATCGACCTCCACAAAGGACGATATCAATCTTCGGGACGTTCGTTTGCCGTGAACGAAACGGAGCCAAAACGCCAACGTCTGTTGGCATTTGTGGCTGGAAATTCAGCCCTCCGTCATCTGCCAGGCAGTGAGGGCGGCGGCGGTGGATCGCGGGGATCGTTGCGTCAGGTAACGGCTTCCTTGACCGCGAAACGGCGGTCCTTCCATGCGCCCGTGCGCAGAATATCCTCCAGCACCTCAACCGCCAGCCACACATCCTTGTAGCCGACATAGAGCGGCGTGAAGCCGAAACGGATGGTCGATGGCGCACGAAAATCACCGATGACGCCGCGCTCGATCAGCGCCCGCATGATTTGATAGCCGTGATCGTGAAGGAACGACACCTGGCTGCCGCGCCTGGTCGCGTCGCGGGTGGTCTCCAGCGTGAGACCGTAGGCGCCGCACCTGGCTTCGACGAGCTGGATGAACAGTTCTGTCAACGCGACACTCTTCTTTCGCAATGCCGCCATGTCGACGTCATTCCAGATGGCAAGCGCGCCTTTGAGCGCCCGCATCGACAGGATCGGCTGAGTGCCGCACAAAAAGCGGCGGATGCCGGTGCCGGCAACATAACCCCGTTCGAAGGCAAAGGGCCGCGCATGGCCCCACCAGCCGCTGAGCGGCTGGCTGATATCGCCGTGGTGGCGCTGCGCGGCATAGATGAAGGCCGGTGCGCCCGGACCGCCGTTGAGGTACTTGTAGGTGCAGCCGATGGCGAAATCGGCATTTGCGTGATCGAGCTCGACGGGCAGGGCGCCGGCGGTGTGGCAAAGATCCCAGACGATCAGCGCTCCGGCCGCATGAGCTTTGCGCGTCAGCGCCGCCATGTCGCGCAGTTCACCCGATTTGTAATTGACGTGATTGACCAGCACCACCGCGACGTTTTCGTCGATCAGCTCTTCGATGGTCGGCGCGTCGACACCCGCGAGGCGCAGCAGGACGCCATCCCGGGTCGAGGCCACGCCTTCGGCGATGTACAGGTCGGTGGGAAAACTGTCACCTTCGGCGACGATGGCCGACCGGCCGGGCCGCATCTCCAGCGCCGCATGCAGCACCTTGTAGATGTTGGTCGATGTCGTGTCGCAGACAACGGTCTGGCCGGCCGCGGCTCCTATCAGGCGTCCGAGCTGGTCGCCGAGTTCGATTGGCATCTCGAACCATCCGGCGGTGTTCCAAGCTCGGATGAGATCCTGGGCCCATTCTTGGGTCGCCGCCTGCTGCAGCTCGCTGAAAACGGCATGAGACGCTGCCCCCAGTGAATTGCCGTCGAGATAGATCATCCCCTCCGGCAGAATGAAACGGTCGCGCATGGCCCGCAGCGGATCCGTGGCATCCATCGCTTCGACTGCGGCGAGATCAGGAATTCCACTCATGGTCGGTCAGTCCCCGGTTGTTCGCGAAGGGTTTTCCGCCACAGCGCGTCCCCTCAGTGTGCCTGTTCTCATTTCGATGATGTCAGAGCCGGGTGCGGACCGTCCACAGTTCCGGGAACAGCACGACCTCGAGCATTTTCTTCAGATACGAAGCACCCGACGTGCCGCCGGTGCCGCGTTTCAGGCCGATGATGCGCTCCACCGTGGTGACATGATTGAAGCGCCAGCGGCGGAAATAATCCTCGAAGTCGACCAGCTTCTCGGCCAGTTCGTAGAACATCCAGTAGCGCTGCGGATCGCGGTAGATGGTCTGCCAGGCGACCAGCACCTCTTCATTCTCGGTTCGCGTCTCACGCCAGTCCGTGCGCCTGGCATCGGCACCGATGTCGAATCCGTTGCGCGCCAAAAGCAGCAGTGCCTCGTCATAGAGCGACGGCTCGGCCAGGATCGCTTCCAGCTTCCCGCTCAGGTCGGGCCGATGCTTGTGCGGCCCGAGCATTGCCAGGTTTCGGTTGCCGGCCATGAACTCGATGGCGCGATACTGCCAGGACTGGAAACCCGAGGACTGGCCGAGCGCGTCGCGGAACTCGGTGTATTCGCTGGGCGTCATCGTCCGCAGCACGTCCCAGGCATTGTTCAGCTGCTCGAAGATGCGCGCAACGCGCGACAGCATCTTGAAGCTCGGCTCGAGCCGGTCGGCGCGGATGGAACGGATCGCGGCGCCAATCTCGTGCAGAGCAAGCTTCATCCAGAGTTCAGAGGTCTGATGCTGGATGATGAACAGCATCTCGTCATGCGCCGATGACAGCGGCGTCTGGGCCTCCAGCACTTTCTCCAGGTGCAGGTAGTCGCTGTAGGACATGCGCTCCTTGAACGACATCTGGGCGCCTTCGGACGCCGGATCGTATGGCTCGCTCAATTGATTTTCTCCGTGCGCAGCCGGAAGCGCTGGATCTTGCCGGTCTGGGTCTTGGGCAGAGCGGCGATGAATTTTACTGACCGTGGATATTTATAAGGGGCGATCGTCGTTTTGACATGGTCCTGCAAGCGCTTGGTGGTCAACGCGTCAGGCGCCACCCCCTGCGCCAGCACGACATGCGCCTCGACGATCTGGCCGCGCTCGGCATCGTCTGCACCGATCACCGCGCATTCGGAAACATCCGGATGCGATAACAGTGCTGCCTCGACCTCGGGTCCGGCAATGTTGTAGCCGGCGCTGACGATCATGTCGTCGGAGCGCGCGGCGAAATGGAAGAAGCCGTCCTCGTCCTGCGTGAAGGTGTCGCCGGTGAGATTCCAGCCGTCGCGCACATATTCCTTCTGCCTGTCATCGGCCATGTAGCGGCAGCCGGTCGGGCCGCGCACCGCCAGCCTGCCGGTCGTGCCGCGCGGCACCTCGCGCATCTCGTCATCGACGATGCGCGCCTCATAGCCGCCCACCGGCTTGCCGGTCGACGCAGGCCTCATGTCATCGAAGCGGTTGGAGATGAAGATGTGCAGCATTTCGGTGGCGCCGATGCCGTCGAGGATCGGCTTGCCGGTCTTTTGCGTCCACTCTTCGAAAACCGGGGCGGGCAAGGTTTCGCCGGCCGAAACGGCGACGCGCAGCGACGACAGGTCGGCACCTTCATCCATGGCCTTCAGCATGGCGCGGTAGGCAGTCGGCGCGGTGAAGGAGATCGTCGCTTTGTAGGTCTCGATGATGTGGATCATGTTGGGTGGCGTCGCCTGCTCCAGCAGCGTCGCCGCCGCACCGAAGCGCAGGGGAAAGATAGCGAGCCCGCCAAGGCCGAAGGTGAAGGCCAGCGGCGGCGAGCCGACGAAGATGTCGTCCGCCGTCACCTCCAGGATTTCGCGTGCATAGGCGTCGGCAATGATCAGGAGGTCGCGGTGGAAATGCATCGTCGCCTTCGGAACGCCTGTCGTGCCCGAGGTGAAGCCGAGCAGGGCGACATCGTCGCGGCCCGTGTCGACTGCGGTGAACGTCACCGGCTTGTCGAGAGCGGCACGATCGAGTTCGGCATCATGGTTGGCGGTGCCGTCGAAACCGATGACCTGCTTGAGGAACGCGCTGTCCTTGGCGCACACGGTCATCTCGTCCATCAGCCTGGTGTCGCAGAGCGCGACGGTGATCTCGGCCTTGTCGACGATCTTGGCGAGTTCGCCGGCGCGCAGCATCGGCATGGTGTTGACGACCACGGCACCGACCTTGGTGGCGGCCAGCCAGCAGGCGACCATGGCGGGGTTGTTGGCCGAGCGGATCAGCACCCGGTTGCCGGGCTCGACGCCATAATTCTCGACCAGCGCGTGGGCCAGCCTGTTCGTCCAGTCGGATAGTTCCTTGTAGGTGCGGCGGCGGCCATTGCCGATGAGGGCGGTGTGGTCGCCGAGACCTTTTTCGACCAGCCTGTCGGTCAGTTCGACACCGGCGTTGAGGCGTTCGGGATAGTCGAAGCCGTCGAGCAGGATTTCAGGCCATTGCTCCGGCGGCGGCAGGTGATCGCGCGTGAACGTGTCGATATGCGCTGAAGGCCCAAGCATGTCGCCGCTCTCCCGTCTGCTGCCTGGCCAGTGCGCGACGCGCCTTGGCTGGCTGTGGTGGATCTAAAAGTCCTGTTTTTGAGAAGGCTTGGTGTCGCCGTCGCACCTGCTTCGGGGATGCCCCCAGAAAGGGTACACATTGCAGGTTTTGGGCAGCACAGCAGACCTCCCATTGTCGGCTGTTCGTCGGGGCAGGATCGCACCAGTCGAAATTTGTTTCAAGCCTAAAATGTTTTTGCTCAGGGCATTGACGCATGGCATGGCGGTGGCCATTGCTAGCAAGTAGCGATGCCGTTTTGGGGAAGGGCGCAGATGTTCGAACGTCACATCGTCGATTGGGATGATGCCTATGCCAACGGCGCCAACATCGCCGGCAGTGATCGCTGGCCGTCTGCATGGGCGGAGCCAGCGCAAGCATTCCGCGATGCGCTGTCGGCGCAGGGCCGGGCGCGGCTCGACATCGCCTATGGCGACGGACCGCGCAATCGGCTCGATCTTTTCCTTCCCAGGGCCGCGCCCAAAGGGCTGGTAGTGATTATCCATGGCGGTTACTGGCTGGAGACCGACAAGAGCTTGTGGTCGCACCTCGCCAATGGCGCGGTCGGCAGTGGCTTCGCCGTGGCGATGCCCTCCTACACGCTGTGCCCGAACATACGCATCGCCGGCATCGTCAGGGAGATTGGTGCGGCGATCGGCGAGGCGGCGGCAATGGTCGACGGACCGCTGATGCTGACCGGGCATTCGGCCGGCGGCCATCTTGCCACCCGGATGGTGACGATATCAACGCCGCTGGCTGCCGATGTGGCGCGGCGCATACGCCACGTCATTTCGATTTCAGGCCTCCACGATTTGCGTCCGATCATCCGCACCGGGATGAACAAGGCACTGGCAATCGACGAAGAAGAGGCGCTGGCTGAAAGTCCGGCGCTGCTGCGACCCATGGACGGCGCCCGCATCACCTGCTGGGCCGGTGGTGGCGAGCGCGCTGAGTTTCTGCGTCAAAATGCATTGCTTGCCAATATCTGGACCGGCCTCGGCGCCACCACCAGCGTCGTGATCGAGCCCGACCGGCATCATTACAGCATTGTCGACGGCCTTGCCGACCCGGCGCATCCGCTGACGCAGAGCCTGATCTCGAACTAGAGCCGGGATCATTTTCTCGTCTGTTATGAATGGCTTGTTCGGGATTCCTCAGCGCAGCATCAAAACGCTGCAAGCCTCGCCCGCGGCTGCTGCAGGGGCAAACGGCGCCCGCACGATCAGCCCGTTGGCGTCGGCCAGCATTCTCAGCATCGAGGAATCCTGGATACCGAACGGCGTCGCCACCAGCACGCCGTCATCTTCCCTGACCACGGCTCGGACATAGTCCTGGCGCAAATCATTGGCCGGCATTGCGGCGCCCAATCGCGCTTGGCGAACGTCCTGTCGATGATTGCGGCCGCCGAGCCGCGCCAGCAGCGGCTTCAGGAACAACTGCGAGCAGACCAGGCTTGCCACCGGATTGCCGGGCAGGCCGATGCACCTGATATCGCCGAGGCGGCCGAACATCAGCGGCTTGCCGGGGCGCATGGCGATCTTCCAGAAGCCGAGCGTCATGCCTTCGCCGGTCAGCACGTCGTGGATCAGGTCGTGATCGCCGACCGAGGCGCCACCAAGCGTCACGATGACATCCGCACCGGCCGCGACCGCTTGTCTGATCAGGGCAGCGATAGCCTCCTTGCGATCGGCGGCAATGCCGAGATCGAGCGCGCGGGCGCCGACCGAGTGTGCGGTGGCAGCGACGCCATAGGCATTGGACGAGATGATCTGGTCCGGGCCGAGATCACTGCCCGGCGGCAGCAATTCGTCGCCGGTGGCGATAATGGCGACCAGCGGCCGTTTCACCACGCTGACCCGGGGATGGTTGGCCGATGCTGCCAGCGACAGTGCCGCCGGGTCGAGCAAGCGGCCTTTCTCCAGCAGCATGTCGCCTGTTGAAAAATCGAGGCCGATGCGGCGGATATTGCGCCATTGCGCTGTCGGCTCGATCACTTCGATATCGCCGCCGCCGAGGTCGCGGACATTCTCCTGGATGACGATGGTGTCGGCGCCTTCGGGCAGCGGCGCGCCGGTGAAGATGCGCACGGCCTGCGTCTGGCCGACCGTGCCGTCGAAGCCACGTCCAGCCGGCGCTATGCCGATCACCGACAGCCTGGATGGGACCGACGTGACGTCGGCGGCGCGCGCCGCATAGCCGTCCATGGCGGAAGCATTGAAAGGCGGCTGGGTGCGAAGAGCAACGACCGGTTCCGCCAGAACACGATCCACCGCCTCGAACAGAGGAACGCTTTCGCCGGCTAGAGGTGCCGCACCATCGAGCAGGCGTTCAAGCGCCTCCGCGATAGGAACCAGCGCCATCAGGCGCTCGCCTTGTAGTCACCCGACTTGCCACCCGTCTTTTCGACCAGGCGGATGCCGGTGATGACCATGGCGCGGTCGACTGCTTTCGCCATGTCGTAGATGGTCAGGCAGGCTACCGAAGCGGCGGTCAGCGCTTCCATCTCGACACCCGTCTTGCCGGTGACGCGGGCGAGTGCTGTGACCTTCAGGCCCGGCAAAGCATGGTCGGGCTCGATGTCGACGGAAACCTTGGTCAAAAGCAGCGGGTGGCAGAGCGGGATTAGTTCATGCGTCTTCTTCGCCGCCATGATACCGGCGATGCGCGCGGTGCCGAGCACATCGCCCTTCTTGGCGTTGCCGGCGAGGATCATCTTCAGCGTCTCGGGCTGCATCGCGACAAAGCCTTCGGCGATCGCCGTGCGCGTTGTTTCTTCCTTGTCGCCGACATCGACCATGTTGGCCTCGCCCTGCGCGCCGAGATGGGTAAGGCCTGATACCATCGTCAGATAGCCTCGGCCAAAGCCTTGCCTGTCAGAAGCAGGCGCGTCGCCGCGGTGACGTCCTGTTGCCGCATCAGGCTCTCGCCGACAAGAAAAGTGCCGATGTCGCTCTTTTGCAGCCTGAGGCAGTCGTCATGCGAGAAAATACCGCTCTCGCTGACCAGCAAGCGGTCGGCCGGCACCATTGTCGCCAGCCGCATGGAAGTGTCGAGGCTGGTCTCGAATGTACGCAGATTGCGGTTGTTGATGCCGATCAGTCGCGACGACAATTTTAGCGCGCGCTGCGTCTCGGTCTCGTCATGCACTTCGACCAGTGCATCCATGCCGAGTTCGAACGCCGTCGCCTCGAGTTCGCTCGCCAGGGCGTCGTCGACGCTGGCCATGATGATCAGGATGGCATCCGCGCCCCAGGCGCGGGCTTCGTAGACCTGATACGGATCGAACAGGAAATCCTTGCGCAGCGCCGGCAGCGCGACGGCGGCTCGCGCCCGGGTGAGAAATTCAGGCGCACCTTGGAAGGACGGTGCATCGGTCAGCACCGAAAGACAGGCAGCACCACCCTTGGCATAGGCCTGCGCCAGAGCCGGTGGATCGAAATCGGCACGGATCAGACCCTTGGAGGGGCTCGCTTTCTTGATCTCGGCGATCAGCGCGAAGGCGCCGGATTTGCGCTTCGCTTCCAGTGCGGCAAGAAAACCGCGCGGTGCGTCGGCATCTTTTGCCCGGACCTTGATTTCGGCCAACGGCACGCGTGCCTTTGCCGCCGCGATCTCGTCGCGCTTGTAGGCCTCGATCTTGCGAAGAATGTCAGACACGCTCTATCCGTTATCCGTTCGAAATCTCGACCAGCCTGTCGAGCACTTGCAGGGCACGGCCGCTATCGATGGCTTGCGCCGCCGCCGCGATGCCGTCGCCAAGCGTCGTCGCCTTGCCGGCCACAACCAGTCCGGCACCGGCGTTCATCAGCACGGTGTCGCGATAGGCGCCGGCGCCGCCGCCCAGCATATCGCGCAAGGCCTTGGCGTTGTAGTCCGCATCGCCGCCGCGCAACTCATCCTTGCTATGGCGCGCCAGCCCAACCGCTTCAGGGGTCAGCGTGAAGCTGCGGATTTCGCCGCCGATCAGTTCGGCGACCTGCGTCTCGCCGGTGGTGGTGATCTCGTCATAGCCGTCGCCATGGGCGACCCAGACATGCTCGGCACCCAGCGCCTTCAGTGTCTCGGCAACCGGCAGGATCCATTCCGGCAGGAACACACCGACCAGCTGCCGCTTGACGCCGGCCGGATTGGAGAGCGGCCCGAGCAGGTTGAATATGGTGCGGGTGCCGAGTTCGACGCGGGTCGGGCCGACATGCTTCATCGCAGGATGATGCGCGGGCGCGAACATGAAGCCAACGCCTGCCTCGTGGATGCAACGGCTAATGAAATCGGGCGAGATGTCGATCTTGACCCCGAGCGCCACCAGCACATCGGCTGCCCCTGTCAGCGACGACAGGCCGCGATTGCCGTGTTTGGCAACCGGCACGCCGCTGCCGGCAACGACGAAGGCCGATGCCGTCGAAATGTTGACGCTGTGAGAATTGTCGCCGCCGGTACCGACGATGTCGACGGCATCGGTGGGCGCGTCGACGTGCAGCATCTTGGCCCGCATGGTTGCGACGGCGCCTGAAATCTCGCTCACCGTCTCGCCGCGCACGCGCAGCGCCATCAGGAAGCCGCCGATCTGGCCGGGGGTCGCATCACCCGACATGATGATGTCGAAAGCCTCGCGCGCTTCCTCGAAGGAAAGCGCGCTACCGGTCGCGATCTTGGCGATATGGGTTTTCAGCGCGCTCATCTTGTCGAGGCTTGGGCGACGGCGGCCTGGTCGATGCGAACGTCGTACTGCGTCTGCAACTGCGCCACCAATTGGTCGAGCAGGTCGTCCGACATGCCGGAGGTGAAGGATTTCTGTGCGTCATCCGGCACCGAGCTGGCATCGGCTCCGGCGGGCTCGAACACTTCGGCGACCTTGTACAGGATCTGCCCGTCGCCGGTGGGCGAGGGGATCAGGCCGGTACCGCCTTCGCCGACACCGAACATCGCTGCCGCACCCTCCTTACCGAAATCGACGTCGTCAGCCTCACGCTTGACACCGCGCTTGGTCTGCTTTTCGAGCTTCAGTTCGCTGGCGATGACATCGAGCGTTGCGCCGGCCTTGAGCCGCTTTTCCAGCTCGTCAGCCTTGGCGGCCAGCCGGTTGCTTATTTCCGCCGCCGTCCAGTCGGCGACGACTTTCTGACGAACCTCATCCAGCGTGCGGTCGCGAGCCGGCGTGATGGACGCCACCTCATAGAAGACGAAGCCGTTGTCGGCTGTGGTCAAGGCATCGTTTTCCGTGTTGGGTTCGGCGTCGAAGACCGCCTTGATCAGCTCCGGCGATTGCGGCAGGTCCTTGACGATGCTTGCATCTGGCCGCAGCCCACTGCGATCGATGGCGTCGATGGTGACGACCTTCAGCTTCAGCTTGGCCGCGGCCTCTGCCAGCGAACTGCCGGCGGCGCGGGTGTCATCGTAATTGTCACGCACGTCCAGAAGGATGCGGCTTGCCTCGCCCAGCGCCAGATCCTTGCGGATCTGATCGGACACCTCGGCCAGTGGCTTCACCACCTCGGGCTTGATCTCGGTGACGCGCAGCAGCACCGGACCGAAGGCGCCTTGCACGACCTGGCTGACTTCATTGGCATTGAGCGAAAAGGCCGCGCCGGCGACCGCCTTGTCGGCAATCTTGTCCTTGGCAAGCGTGCCGAGCAGCGTGTCGGCCGGGGTCTTGCCTTCCGCCGTGACCAGCTTGTCGAAGGTGGCGCCGGCCTTGAGCGAATCGAGTGCGGCCTTGGCCGCATCCGGCGTCTTGAATACAAGCTGCTCGACGGTGCGCAGTTCCGGCGTGGTGTAACGCGCCTTGTTCTTGTTGTAGTCGTCGCTGACCTGGCTGTCGGTGACGGCGGTCGTGTCCATGATGTCGACGGGTTCGAGGCGGACATAGGAGAATTTGCGGTATTCGGGTGCCGCATATGTCTTCGTGTTGGCTTCGAAATAGGCCAAGAGCACGCTATCGGACGGTGCCGCGATCGGCTCGACCAGTGCCTTGGGCAGCGTCAAATAGTCGATGGTGCGGTCTTCGCCGCGATAGAGTGCAACAGCCTTGAAGAAAGTGTCCGGAGCCTTGAGGCCATCCGAGACAGCCTCGACGATCTGCTGGCGCACCGCCACCTGGGCACGGTTCTTCAGATAGTCCTCGGGCCGCATGCCAATCTGCTGCAGCATGTATTCGAATGTTCTGCGGTCGAACTGGCCGCCCGGGCCCTTGAATGCCGGGTCTTCGCGCGTCAACTCGGCCAGCCGGTCCTTGGAAAGTCCGAGGCCCAGCTTGCGGGCCTGTTCGTCGAGAACGGCGCCTGAGACGAGCTGCGCCAGCACCTGGTTGTCGACACCGAGTGCCTTTGCCTGTTCGTGGCTGAGACGCTGGCCGAACTGCTGCGACATGACAGCGAGCTGGCGATCATAGGCGAGACGGTATTCGTTGATCGACACTTTGGTGCCGCCGGCGGTAATGACCGAATCATGGCCGGCCAAACCACCCATCAGCCGTCCGGAAACGCCCCAGACCAAAAAGCTGAGCACCAGCAGCACCAACAGCCCCTTCGCGACCCAGGTGCCTGCCGCGCTTCTCAATATACCAAGCATTTTTACTTCCGATTTATGCGCATTTTCGCATGCGCCGAGTCTGAAACAAGCGCAATAGCGCCCTTCCGGCCCACTGTCGATTGCTTTGTGGCCTGATTTTGGTAGTGAGGGCCAGAGCCCCGATATCATCCGGAGAAGCAAACCCATGACGCCAGGAATTCGCCCGCTCGTCGCCGGCAACTGGAAAATGAACGGCACCAGTGCCTCGCTCAACGAGCTCCGGATGATCGGCAACGGCTTCATGAGCGGACTTGACGCGGAGACCGAAGCGTTGGTTTGCGTTCCCGCGACCCTGCTTGCCCACGCCGCGGAGATCCTGTCACGCACGCCGGTGCATGCCGGCGGTGAGGATTGCCATACCAAGGAGAGCGGCGCCTACACCGGCTGCATCTCGGCGGAAATGCTCAGGGATGCCGGTGCGAGCCATGTCATCGTCGGCCATTCCGAATGCCGCGAGCAACGCGGCGAGGATGACGCCACTGTCCAGGCAAAGGCATCCGCCGCATGGCGTGCCGGGCTTGTTGCCATCATTTGCGTCGGCGAAACGCATGAACAGCGTGAAGCGGGCGCGACGCTGGATGTGCTGTCGCGGCAGGTCGATGGTTCGGTCCCGCCAAGCGCCACCCCGTCCAACACCATCATTGCCTATGAGCCGGTATGGGCGATCGGCACCGGCCTGACGCCGACAGCCGGCGATGTGGCGGCAGCACATGCACATATCCGCGAAAAGCTGTCGGAAAAGCTCGGCGGCGTCGCGGCGAAGATGCGCATTCTCTACGGCGGCTCGGTCAAGCCCTCCAACGCGGTCGAATTGCTCGGCGTCAGGAATGTCGACGGCGCGCTGGTCGGCGGCGCCAGCCTGAAAGCGGCGGATTTTCTCGGCATCGCCGAGGCCTATCGCAATATTGCCTGAAGACATTCGCTGCGCCGGACAGGGCTTCCGGTACACGAAATCGTTGCAAAGGACGGGTTGCTTCCCATATTCCGGCCACGGGCTTGGAAATGCCGTCAAAGCATTGTATTGAGCCGCCTCCAATTCACCGGTCGTGTCCGCGGCCGGGCAAGGCCTTGCCAGGATAAACTATGGAAACCGTACTGATCGTCATCCATCTCATGGTCGTGCTCGCCCTTGTCGGCGTGGTGCTGCTGCAGCGTTCCGAAGGCGGTGGCCTCGGCATCGGTGGCGGATCCGGCTTCATGACCGCGCGTGGTGCTGCCAATGCGCTGACGCGTGCGACGGCGATCCTGGCGGCCGCTTTCTTCGCCACGTCACTGACACTGTCGATCGTCGCCCGCTACGGCGAGAAGCCGATCGATATCCTCGACCGCGTGCCGGCGACGTCGGACGGCGCAGGCAAAGGCGTGCTCAACCAATTGCCCGGCACGACCACCCCGGCGCCCGCCGGCAGCACCACGCCGACGGCGCCTTCCGGCAACGACGCCGCGGCTCCGGCGACTGCGCCTGCCGCCGGCTCGACGCCGCCGGCGACCAACGGCACGGCTCCCGCCGCGCCGGCGGCCCCGCAGGTGCCGAACCAATAGTCTTCGGGCCCCTGAAACCGCGATCTGTGGTCGTTTGAACACAGTCGCGGCAAATGCGGCGAGATCACGAAGATTCGACGAGGTGAGGCATGGCCTCGCGCTTGAGGCGCCCGCGCTTATTCGACTATAGATTGCGTGCGGCATTTCCGGCGCCCTTGGGGGGCGCTGGGCGACGCCGTGGCAACAAGCATAGAACGATCGGATCTTCGCCATGCAGCTTCGCAGCTTCATTTTCCTGGGACTTTGCGCCGCACTCGGCGTGAGTTCCCCCGCTTTCGCAGGCGTTCCGGCCAATATGGCCGCACAGCCTTCGGTTGAAACAACCTCCGCCATCAACGTCGCCGTCAAAAGTGACGCGTCGCAATTGAAGCTTCTCAAGAAGAAGAAAAACCCGACGCCCGACGACCTCGCCCAGATCAAGAAGATCGAGGCCAAGATCGTTGCCGACAAGGAGGCCGCCAAAGCCAAGGCGCTCGAAGCCAGGAAACTGGCGATGCGCGAGGCGGCCAAGGCCAAGGCCGACGCTGAACGGCAGGCGTTCCTTGCCAAGAAGGGCAAGAGCGCGCCGGCAACCGAGGTGGCCGATGCCAAGCCGGCCAAGAAGCAGGTTGCCAAGATCATCGAGCCTATCGAACCGATCGCGCCGATCCAATCGGCAGAGCCGCTTCCGGCAGAGGCGATGAACGTCGCCTTGACCGGCAACAATGGCGAGCTGCGCAGCGAGGTCATCGGCCAGAAGCAGCCGAGCAACGGTGGTCTGTTCGCCGGTCTCTTCGGCGGGACCTCGTCCGGGTCTTCGATAAGCTATCTCCCTGAGACACGGGCTCTCGACCAGGTGCTCGCCAAGAGGGAAGCCAAGAAGCAGTTCAAGGTGAAGCCGGAATTCGTGCCGCAGGACGTGGAATTCAGCGGTTACGATGCGGGCACCATCGTCATCGACACCAGTGCGCGGCGCCTCTACCTCGTCGAATCGTCCTCCACCGCCCGCCGCTACGCCATTGCGGTCGGCCGCGAGGGTCTGCAGTACAAGGGTACGGTTGCGGTCGGCGACAAGCAGGAATGGCCGCGCTGGATCCCGACGCTGGACATGCAGAAGCGTGAGCCGAAGCATTATGGCCAGTACAAGGACGGCATGCCCGGCGGTGGCCAGAACCCGCTCGGCGCCCGCGCCATCTACCTCTATGACGGCAAGAAGGACACGCATCTGCGTATCCACGGCACAATCGCGCCGCAGTCGATCGGAACCAGCGCCTCGAATGGCTGCTTCCGCATGATCAACGAGCACGTCATGGACCTCTACAGCCGCGTCAGGGTTGGCACCAAGGTCGTCATCATCTGACGTTTTCGTCATCCTGCCGAAAGGGCCGGCTCAGCCGGCCCTTTTGTTTTGCCCTGTTCACGATCCGAGCGCCTTCTTGGGAAAAAACCTTCGCGGTGGTTTTTTCTCTGGCGGAATCAATCCGGCCGCGTTAAGCGATGACTCCCATGGCGCGATATGTATTCATCACAGGCGGCGTGGTTTCCTCACTTGGAAAAGGCATAGCCGCAGCGGCCCTTGGGGCTCTCCTGCAGGCGCGAGGCTATCGCGCACGCATCAAAAAACTCGACCCCTACCTCAATGTCGATCCGGGCACGATGTCGCCGTACCAGCATGGCGAGGTTTTCGTCACTGATGATGGCGCGGAAACCGATCTCGATCTTGGCCATTACGAGCGCTTCACCGGCCGCTCCGCCAATCAGCAGGACAACATCACCACCGGCCGCATCTACAAGAACATCATCGAGCGTGAGCGGCGCGGCGATTATCTCGGCGCAACCGTGCAGGTCATTCCGCACGTCACCGACGAGATCAAGAATTTCGTCCTCAACGGCAATGACGACTATGATTTCGTGCTTTGCGAGATCGGCGGCACGGTCGGCGACATCGAGGCGATGCCGTTCCTGGAAGCGATACGCCAGCTCGGCAACGACCTGCCGCGCAACAACGCCGTTTACGTGCATCTGACGCTGATGCCCTACATCCCGACAGCGGGCGAGCTGAAGACCAAGCCGACTCAGCATTCGGTCAAGGAGCTGCGCGGCATCGGCATCGCGCCCGACATCCTGCTGGTCCGCGCCGACCGCGCCATCCCCAAGGAAGAACGCAGAAAATTGTCGCTGTTCTGCAACGTCCGCGAGAGCGCTGTGATCCAGGCGCTCGACGTGCCGCACATCTACGACGTGCCGATGGCCTATCACAAGGAAGGGCTCGATTCGGAAGTGCTGGCCGCCTTCGGCATCGATCCGGCCCCGAAGCCGCGCATGGAGCCGTGGCAGGCGGTGTCCAACCGCATCCACAATCCGGAAGGCGAGGTCACCATCGCCGTGGTCGGCAAATATACCGGCCTCAAGGATGCCTACAAATCGCTGATCGAGGCGCTGTCGCATGGCGGCCTGGCCAACCACGTCAAGGTCAAGCTCGACTGGATCGAATCGGAGATCTTCGAAAAGGAGGATCCGACGCCATGGCTGGAAAAGGTGCATGGCATCCTGGTTCCCGGCGGCTTTGGCGAGCGCGGTGCCGAAGGCAAGATACTGGCGGCGAAGTTCGCGCGCGAGCGCAAGGTGCCGTATTTCGGCATCTGCTTCGGCATGCAGATGGCCTGCATCGAGGCGGCGCGGTCGCTGGCCGGCGTCGAACATGCGTCTTCGACCGAGTTTGGTCCGACCGAGGAACCGGTCGTCGGCCTGATGACCGAATGGCTGAAAGGCAACATGCTGGAGAAGCGCCGGGAAACCGGCGATCTCGGCGGCACGATGCGGCTCGGCGCCTATCAGGCCGAACTCGCCAAGGGCTCCAAGATCGCCGAGATTTACGGCGACACACAGATTTTCGAGCGCCATCGCCACCGCTACGAGGTCAATGTCGACTACAAGGAGCGGCTCGAAGATTGCGGCCTGGTGTTTGCCGGCATGTCGCCCGACGGCGTGCTGCCGGAGACGGTCGAGTATCCGGACCACCCCTGGTTCATCGGCGTGCAATATCATCCGGAACTGAAAAGCCGGCCGCTCGACCCGCATCCGCTGTTCGCCAGTTTCATCGAGGCGGCGGTGGAGCAGAGCCGGTTGGTGTAGCGATCAGGTCGGGCGGCAATGCAGACCTATGTCGCGCTGCTTTACAGCATCATCCTGGGCGAGGGCCGCCGGGTCGTCATGGCCGACCTCAAGGCCATGGCGGAAGATTTCGGGTTGAAGAATTCGCGCACGCTGGTGGCGACCGGCAATCTGGTCTTCGAGGCGCCGGCAACTGATATCGCCGACCTCGAACGGCGGCTGGAAACAGTCTTCGAAAAGACCTTCGGCCGCCATGTCGATATCATCGTGCGTGGTGCCGAGGACTGGCTGAAGCTTGCCGCCGGCAATCCGTTCCCGGCCGATTCGGCTAAAACAGGCGATCAGGTGGCCGTACGGGTGATGCGCAAGCCTGCGCCCGTGGAGGCCGTGAAGGGGCTCCAAGCCTATGCCGGCGAGGATGAAAAAGTGACTTCGGTCGGCGGCGACATCTGGGTCGTATTTTCACGCGAGAGGACAAGCTCGCGGCTGCTCGCGGCCATGAATCACAAGCGCTTGGGCACGGGCACGTCGCGCAACTGGAACACAGTGCGCAGATTGGCCGAGATGCTCGGGTAGGTTTTGGGGCGGCTCTCGCCGCCCCAAAATTCACCTTGTCAGGCTTTCGCGGTCCTGGCGCCGGCGCCCAAAGCGGCGGTGCGCAGCACGTAGTAGATGATGCCGGCGATCGCCACGCCGAAGAACCAGCCATAGACGCCCCACCAGGACGGCAGCCAGTTGGTGAAGTTGGGCAGGATCGACGAGAAGATGGCGCCGATGCCGGCGGCGATAAAGGCATTGACGTGCCAGCCGCCCTGGAAACGGAACTCGCCGTCTTCGCGGTAAAGCGCTTCGACGTCGACCTCACCCTTCCGGATCAGGTAGTAGTCGACCATCATCACCCCGAAGATCGGCCCCATCGTCGCGCCGATGATGTTGACGAAGGAAGCGGCACTGCCTTCCCATGGCGCGAAGGGATAGAGCAGCAGGGCAATGACGGCCGCGATATAGCCGCCCTTCTTGAAGTCGATCTGCCTGGGGAAGACGTTGGAGAAGTCGAAGGCCGGCGAGACGAAATTAGCGACCACGTTGATGCCCAGGGTCGCAACCGCAAAGGTCAGGGCTGCGAGCGCCGCCAGGAACCAACTGTCGAATTTCGCCGAGATCTGGTCGGGATGCAGCAGCACTTCGCCATAGACGTCAAAGGCGGCAATGGTGGTGACGCCGGCGACCAGCGAGAACAGGATGAGGTTGATCGGCAGACCCCAGATGTTGCCCTTGCGCAGCGATGCCTTGTCCGGCGCGTAACGGGCGAAATCGCAGAAGTTGAGATAGAGCGCCGAGAAATAGGTGACCCAGATTGCTGCCACCGCAAACAGCGAAGTCCACGAGCCGGGCGTGCCGGGCACGCCCGCGTCCTTCGTCTTGTCCAGCAACACGTCCATCGGGATGTCGCTGGTGAAGGCAAATCTCCCGGATTTGACGCAGAGATAGATCGCCAGGATCAGCATCATCACCCACACTGCGGGGCCGGCCCAGTCCTGGAAGCGGCGCACCGTTTCCATGCCGTTCTGGATGATCAGCAGTTGCAGCCCCCAGATGACCACGAAGCAGATCACCTCCAGGCCGGTATGGCCGAGGAAATGCGTGCTGGCGTTGAAATCGGCGAACCACTGGGTGCGGATCAGCAGCGCCACGATCGCGCCCGAGGCGGCGGCCGTCTGCGCGCCGTACCAGAAGCAGGCGACGATGGCGCGCACCAGTGCCGGTATGTTGGCGCCCCAGATGCCGAAAGAGGCGCGGGCAAGCACGGGGTAGGGCACGCCCGTCTTCACGCCGGCATAGCCGACCATGTTCATCAGCGCGTAGATGATCAGCGATCCGATGCCTATGGCGATGATGAAATTGACAAAGCCGCCGCAGAACAGGAACAGACTGGCGGCGAGATAGTAGCCCCAGAGGCTGTGAACGTCCGATGTCCAGACGTTGAAGATCGAGAATGGTCCCCAGTTTCGAACTTTGGCTGGAGCCAGATCCTCGTTATAGAGATCAGGTGAAGCACCCTGTATTGTCATTGCAATGGTCCCCTTTTGCAGCACGCGCCCTCACGCGTTGGCCGCGTGCAGGTTAAGCCTGCCGCAGGGGAACCGACAAGCAACCTATTTGCCGGCTTTGGCCTTAAAGATATTCAATGAGAACTGCGATTATCGATGCACGGCGATGGTGGGTCATCGCTGAGCCCGGCACGGATGATTCGAAGTTCGACGCCGGGATTCCAATCTGAAGCGGTAGGGCCATCTAAGCGATGGCCATAAGCTGCTTGTGATCCGCGACTTCGGCGAGCAGCCAATCCTGAAACAGGCCGGTGCCTGGTTTGTTGCCGATGCTGCGACGCTGATGCAGGTAAATGCCGGCCGGATAGGTGTGGCGGGCACGGAACGGGGCGACCAGTTTGCCTTGCTGCAGAAAATCTTGCGCCATCATCGTGTCCGCGAGCGCTATTCCCGCGCCATTGATCGCTTCGCGCATGATCAAGGTGCAATCATCCAGTGTTGTGCTGGATTTTGGCGTCGTTTCCAGAACGCCTTCCTGCTCCAGCCAACGCTTCCATCTCATGGTTTCGCATTCATGGATCAGATGATGATTGACCCATCGGCCGGCGATCGCAGCGGCACAGGCCCCTCCAGAAGCGAAGGCGCACAGACCGGCGTCAAAAGCAGCGGGATCAGCAGCGTCAAAGCCGGGCCGGCCTTGTAGACGAACTCGTCGACAATGGCCAAATCGAAGTTGGCGCGCTTGCCTGAAGTGGAGATCTCCAGATCCACCGACGAATGCAACCGGCGAAAGTTCGGCAACCGGTCCGCCAGCCAAAGGTTCAGAACAGTGGGCACGCACAAGACCCGGACACGTTGGATCTTGCCGTGGCGCGACCCCTCGGAGAGGCTGACGTCATCGGTGGCGCGCCAGATGGCTTCGAACGCCTCCGAGAGGCTGCGTGCATAGTAGGAGCCCCTGATAGTTGGCGTTATCTGGCGAAAACCGCGTTCGAACAGGTCCTGGCCAAGATTTCGTTCAAGCGCGCGGATGTGGCGGCTGACAGCCGAGGGTGTCAGATGCAGTTCTTCCGCCGCGTCCTTGACGCTGCCGAGGCGAGCGGCGGCCTCGAAAGCGCGCATGCCATTGAGTGAGGGAAGGGCCATTGGCCGATCATGAATTGTCAGTTGAGTTTTTGTCAATCGACATGGGCAGAATTCGCGTTTGATCGCCTGCCCCGTTAGGGGATACCCAGAAGGCAAGAGCAATTAAGTCGTCTCAAGAAAGCGACTGTTTGGGGACCGGCATTATACCACGAACGGCGGAGACCGGCTTGACCAGTCTCCACCGGGGCGAGCGAAGCGTTGCTCGCTACCGGCTGGTATTGCCGCAATTGGAGAGAGCGCCAGCCTATGCCTCAATCGCCAGCGCCGGTTTTCGAGACCGCGGATGAGATTTCCGCCGAAGCCTCTGTCGTCGTGATTTTGCAAACTGCCCACACGGGCTTTGGCCCGCGGGCAGTCGCCCTGGATGCCGAGATGAGCGGGATCCTCTCTCGCGCCTGCTCCGACCCGGCCGCCTTGGCCGAATCCGGCACCTGCATCGATCTTATTGCTCCTCAGGCCGTATCGATTAAGCGCGTGGTCGTCCTGGCCTTGGGCAAAGCTGAAACCGTAACCGCCCTGTCGTTGGCACGCGCTGGCGGTCTGCTTGCCGCGCATCTGGAGGCCAAGGGAGAATGCGCGGCCACGCTGGTCCTGGACCCCATCGCCGGCGTTGACCTGCCCGGAGCCGAAATCCTGGCGCGTGTCGCGCTCGGCATGCGGCTGCGCCGCTATCGTTTCGACATGCGCAACCGGCGGCAAGGGGCGGGAGCGGATCGAACCTTGCGGGTGAAACTGGTCGGGGCCCGCGGCCCAAATCTGACCGCGGCGCTGGCGCGGATCAATGCCATCGCCGACGGTGTCGAATATGCGCGGACCTTGGTCAACCTGCCGCCGAACCATCTCCATCCCGACAATTTCCATGATCATCTGGAGCCGCTGCGTGAAGCCGGAATCGACATCGAAATGCTCGATGCCGCGCAACTGAAGGAGCTCGGCATGAACGCGCTTCTTGCTGTTGGATCGGGCTCGGCGCGCCCGCCTAGGGTCGCTGTCCTGCGTTACCGGGGCAAGGGTGCGCCCGCTCAACCACTCGCTTTCGTCGGCAAGGGCGTCTGCTTCGATTCGGGAGGCCTCTGCATCAAGGGCGGAGCGCAAATGTTCGACATGAAAGCCGACATGGGCGGAGCGGCCGCTGTGGTCGGCCTGCTGATCGCGCTCGCCCGGCAAGGCAGCCCGGTACATGTTGTCGGTGTTCTCGGCATCGCCGAGAACATGCCATCCGGCACCGCGCTCAAACCGCGCGACATCATCACCACGGCCTCGGGACAGACCGTGGAAGTGTTCGACACGGACGCGGAAGGACGCCTGCTTCTGGCCGACTGCCTCCACTATGCAGCCACGCGCTTCAACCCTTCGGTGATCGTCGATCTGGCAACGCTGACCTATTCGGTGACGCGTGGCCTGGGCTCGATATTCGCCGGCCTGTTCAGCACCGACGATGCCATCGCGTCACAGATGATCGCGGCCGGAGAAACGGTCGGCGAACGGTTCTGGCGGCTGCCGCTCGACCGGGCCTATGATGAGGGCCTGCAATCGCCGTTCGCGGACCTCAGGCATCATGCCAAGGACATGGAGGACGGCGACGCTCCCTATGCCGCGGCCTTTCTGCGCCATTTCACGGAAGATCGCCCCTGGGTGCATCTCGACATCGCCAGCAAGGAACTGACCGACACCGATCGGCCTCTCGGCAGGCAAGGTGCCACGGCATTTGGCGTGCAGATGCTGGAAGAGTGGGTGCAGGTCACCCGCAACATGAGTTAGGCCCCCGTCGTCACGGACAAATACAAGATGCCTTCAACCGCACTGGGAACTGGTATGTCATCTGAGATCATCGGCATGGAAGGACGGGGCGCTTTCGGTGCCTACGAGACCTGGTATCGGGTCAGTGGCGAACTCGGTGGCGAAAAGGCGCCGGTGGTGATCCTGCATGGCGGCCCGGGCGTCGCCCACAATTATGTCGATGCCTACAAGCTTCTTGCGCGAAGGGATCGCGCCGTCATTCATTATGACCAGTTGGGCTGCGGCAATTCCACCTTGCTGCCTGAGAAAGGCGCCGATTTCTGGACACCTGGGCTGTTCATCGACGAGCTTGAAAACCTGATCGACCACCTCGGCATTCGGGCGGGCTTCCACGTGCTCGGCCAGAGCTGGGGCGGCATGCTGGGCGCCGAATATGCCGTGACGCGGCCGAAGGGTCTGAAATCGCTGACCATTGCCAACTCACCGGCGTCCATGAAACTGTGGGTCGAAGAGGCCAACCGGTTGCGTGCGGATCTGCCCGCCGATGTGCAGGAGACTCTGACCCGGCACGAGCAGGCCGGCACGACGGACGATGCGGCGTACCAGGCGGCGACGATGGTGTTCTACGAGCGGCATGTCTGCCGGGTCGTGCCTTTCCCGCCCGAAGTCACGGAAAGTTTCGCCCAGGTCGTGCGCAATCCGACCGTCTATAATCTGATGAATGGGCCGAACGAGTTCCATGTCATCGGAACGCTGAAGAACTGGAGCATCGTTGAGCGCCTGCCGGCCATCGATGTTCCCACATTGATCATCTCCGGACGTCACGACGAGGCCACGCCCGCGACCGTGCAGCCCTACAAGGACGGCATCAAGGGGTCTCGCTGGGAGATATTCGAGCATTCCAGCCACATGCCGCATGTCGAAGAGCAAGATGCGTGCATGCGGGTGGTGGGAGACTTCCTGGACCACAACGATAACTGAAAAAAGGGGAATCAAGACATGAAGAAACTGCTTCTGGCGGCAACAGCCGCGGCATTGCTGGCCGGTACATGGCTGGCCCCGGCACAGGCCGAATATCTCAAGGAGCACCGGGGCGGCACCATCCGCCTGCTGGCCCGCTCCGCGGCCGGAACGCTCGATCCGCACATCAATTACACGGACCAGGGCTGGCAGATGTACCAGCCGATCTATGACGGCCTGGTGGCCTTCCGCAAGGCCGAGGGCATGGACGGCTTCACCATCGTTCCCGATCTGGCCGAGGCCCTGCCGCAGGTCAGCAATGACGGTAAGACCTTCACCTTCAAGCTGCGCAAGGGCATCAAGTTCTCCAGCGGCCAGGATCTTGGCGTGAAGGACGTCGTCGCTTCCTTCCAGCGCATCTTCAAGGTTTCCGGACCCACCTCCGGCACGTTCTATGCCGGCATCGTCGGCGCCGACAAATGCCTGGCCGACACCAAGAGCTGCACGCTGGAGGGCGGCGTTGTCGGCGACGAGGCGGCCGGCACCATCACCATCAACATCACCAAGCCGGATGCAGAGCTGCTCTACAAGCTTGCCTTGCCCCATGCCGTGGTTCTGCCGGCGGATACGCCCGCGGAAGACATGGGTTCCAAGCCTATTCCCAGCACCGGCGCGTACACAATCTCCGCCTTCGATCCCAACAAGGGCATGACGGTTTCCCGCAACCCCAATTTCAAGCAGTGGAGCGAGGACGCGCAGCCGGACGGCTATCCGGATGTCGTCCAGTATGATTTCGGCCTGTCCGAGGAAGCAGCCGTCACGGCGATCCAGAACGGCGAAGCGGACTGGATGTTCGACGCGCTGCCGAGCGACCGCCTCGGCGAACTCGGCAGCAAATCCATGGACCAGTTGCACATCTCGCCGCTTTCGGCGTGGTGGTACGCGCCGCTGAACAACCGTCTCGCGCCCTTCGACAATGAAAAAGCGCGCCAGGCCGTTGCCTATGCGATCGACCGCAACACGCTGGTCAAGCTGTTCGGTGGCAAGGTGTTGGCCTCGCCGGTCTGCCAGGTCCTGCCTCCGGACTTCCCCGGCCATGAAGACTATTGCCCCTTCACCAAGAATCCGGGCGCCAAATGGTCGGCTCCCGACCTCGACAAGGCAAAGCAGCTCGTCGAGGACTCCGGCACCAAGGGCCAGAAGGTGACCATTATCGTCGAGGATACCGCCATTTCACGCTCCATCGGCGTCTATCTGCAGAGCGTGCTGACCAGCATCGGCTATGTCGCCGACGTCAAGCCGATCTCGTCGAACATCCAGTTCACCTACATCCAGAACACCAACAACAAGGTGCAGATGTCCGTCACCCAGTGGTACAAGGACTATCCTGCGGCCTCGGACTTCCTGAACATCCTGTTCAGCTGCGCCTCCTTCCGTGAAGGTTCGGACGCCTCGATCAACATCGCCGGCTTCTGCGACAAGGAAATCGACGCCAAGATGCAAAAAGCATTGGACCTCGGCGTCACCGACCAGAAAGCCGCCGACAAAATGTGGGCTGAAATCGACAGGCAAGTCACCGACAAGGCACCCGCCGTTGGCCTCTTCACGCCGAAGCGGCTTGACTTTGTCAGCAAACGTCTCGGCAATTTCAAGTTCAACCGGCAGTTCAACTGGATGATCACCCAATCCTGGGTACAGTAACGAACCGCGGAGGGGCACGCCGGTGTCGAACGTAGCTGTCGCCGCGCCGCGCAAGACGCGAGGGCCCTGGGCCCTCGCGTTTGCGAAGCTGGCAAGGGACAGGGCTGCCATGGCGTCGCTGGCCGTGTTCCTCCTCATCGTCCTTGCCTGCCTCAGTGCGCCTCTTTATGCGAAATGGGCAGGCGTGGATCCCTTCGCCTCGACGCTCGACGCCGTCATCCAGATCGACGGTGCCGACGTTCCGGTGATGGAACAATCGACGGAAGGGCTGGGGCTTGGCTACACACCGCTCGGCCCGACCTGGCGGCTGGGCAATTATTTCCTCGGCGCCGACAGCCAGGGCCGCGATGTCATGGCCAGGATGCTCTATGGCGGGCTGAGCTCGTTGTTGATCTCCGGAGCAGCCACCATCTTCACCCTGATCCTGGGCACGGCGGCGGGATTGATCGCCGGCTATTTCGGCGGCGTCACCGACACGGTGCTGTCGCGCTTCCTCGACATACTGTGGGCGTTCCCGATCTATCTGCTGGCGATTTCGCTCTCCATCGTCACCATCGCGCATGGCATCACGATCGGTCCGATCCAGATCGAGTCCGGCAGTCTGTGGCTGCCTGTCATCATCATCGGCATCGTCTACGTGCCCTATGTGGCCCGCCCAATCCGCGGGCAGGTTCTGGCACTGCGCAAAAGCGAGTTCGTGCTGGCCGCGATCAATCTGGGCGTGCCGGGATGGCGCATCCTGTGGCGCGACATCCTGCCCAACGTCACCACCACGCTCATCGTCTTCGTGCCGCTGATGATGGCGCTGAACATGCTTACGGAATCGGCGCTTTCCTTCCTTTCGATCGGCGTGCAGCCGCCGGCCGCGAGCTGGGGCACCATCATCCAGGACGGACAGGCGCTGCTTTACACCAGGCCATTGGTGGCGCTGGTGCCGGGGCTGGCGATCGCGGTTTCCGTCATGGCGCTCAATGTCTTCGGCGACGGCCTGCGCGACGCGCTCGATCCGCGCTCCAAGGTTCGGCTGGGGCGCGACTGATGATCTACGCCATCCTGCGCCGTTTCGGCCAGATGCTGTTCGTGATGTTCGGCATCTCGGTCATCGTCTTCCTGATTTTCTTCGCAACGCCGGGCGCCGACCCGGCGGCGCGCATCGCCGGCCGCAATGCATCGCCCGAAGTGCTGGAGGCGGTACGCCACAGCTTCGGCTTCGACCGGCCGCTCTACGTGCAATATGTGACGATGATGGAGAAGATCTTCGTCACCGGCGACCTGACCTCCTTCGTCAATCGTGGCTGGAAGGTGGTGCCGGCGGTCATGGATTCGATCCCGGTCACACTCTCGCTGGTGTTCGGAGCGGCGATCCTGTGGGTGGTCGTCTCCATCATCATCGGCATCGCCGCCGCCGCCACGCGCGGCAGCTGGCTGGACAAGCTGCTGATGGCGCTGGGGCTGCTCGGTATTTCGATGCCGGTGTACTGGCTGGGCGAAGTGATGAACCTGATCACCCAGAGCCGCTACCACGACAGCTGGGCGTTCTCCTGGGTGCCACCGCTCGGCTACAAGAATTTCTCCGACGATCCGAAGGGCTGGTTTCTGACCCTGGTCATTCCCTGGATCACACTGTCCATTCTCTATATCGGCATTTACGGGCGCGTGCTGCGCGCGGCAATCATCGAATCGCTGCAGGAAGACTATATCCGCACGGCCCGGGCCAAGGGGCTGTCGGAAACCCGCATCCTGCTGCGCCATGCCTTGCGCACGTCGCTCATCGCCTTCGTCACTCTGTTCGGCCTGGATTTCGGCGCGCTGGTGGGAGGCTCGGCCTTGCTGACAGAGGTGGTGTTCGGGCTGCACGGCATCGGCAAGCTCACTTATGACGCTCTGCAGAATCTCGATCTGCCGATGATCATGGCGACGGTGATGTATGCGTCCATGTTCGTGGTTATCGCCAATGCGGTCGTAGATTTCATCTACATCCTTCTCGATCCGCGCCTGAGGACATCATGATACTGTCGGTGCGCGACCTCAGAGTTTCCTTCCGCACAAATGATGGCCTGGTGCGGGCCATCGATGGCGTTTCCTTCGACCTCGAGGAGAGCGAGATCCTCGGTGTCGTCGGTGAGTCCGGTTCCGGCAAGACCGTGTCGCTGCTGGCCGTCATGGGTCTCATCACCGATCCCAACGCCACCATCGAAGGGTCGATCCGCTACAAGGGCCGCGAACTCGTGGGACTGCCCGCACGCGAACTCAGGCGGCTACGCGGCAACGAGATCGCGATGATCTTCCAGGATCCGATGACCGCATTGACGCCTGTCTACACGATCGGCTGGCAGATCGCCGAACAGATCCGCGCGCATCGCAACATCAGCAAGTCCAAGGCGATGGAGCGCGTCGAGGAACTGCTGGCCGAGGTGAATTTTCCGAATCCGCACGAGGCGATGTCGCGCTACCCGCACCAACTGTCCGGAGGCATGCGTCAACGGGCGGTGATCGCAATGGCTTTGTCCTGCAATCCGGCGCTGCTGGTGGCTGACGAACCGACCACGGCGCTCGACGTCACCGTACAGGCCGGTATTCTCGATCTGGTGCGCAAGCTGCGCGCGACGCACAAGTCGGCGGTCGTCTTCATCACGCATGACATGGGCGTGGTCTCCGAACTCGCCGACCGGGTCATGGTCATGTATGCCGGCCGCGTGGTGGAGCGCGGCAGTCGCGCGGAGCTGTTTTCCGATCCGCGACACCCCTATACGCGCGCGCTGCTGGGTTCGATCCCGCCGCTGACCGGCGAAAAACCACGGCGCCTGCCGGCCATTCCCGGTTCGCCGCCATCATTGCTGCGACTGCCGCAGGGCTGTGCGTTCGGTCCGCGGTGTCCAGTTCACTACGAACCCTGCGAGGCCGGCAAGCCCGATCTCGGGAGCGGCACCCATGCCGCGGCATGCTTCAGGGTGGCACAGGCATGAGCGGACCGATGATCGACAAGAACCGCCCAATCCTCGAGACGCGTTCGCTGGGCAAGCGCTTTTCCATCGGCAGCCGCTTTTCTGCCGAGGGTAAGCGAACCGTCCATGCGGTCGACAATGTTTCCCTGACCGTGTGGCGCGGCGAGACGGTTGGGCTGGTCGGCGAATCCGGATGCGGCAAGTCCACGCTGGCGCGCTGTCTGGTGAGGCTCTACGACATATCGGACGGCGAGCTTCTGTTCGAAGGCAACGACATCACCTCGAAGTCGCTGTCTGAACTCAGGCCGCTGCGGCGGCGCCTGCAAATGGTTTTCCAGGATCCGTCGGCATCGCTCAATCCGCGCCGGCGCGTCGGCGACCTGGTGGCCGAGCCGCTGCGCATCCATGGCAGGCTCTCGTCGAGCGAGATCACCAAACGCGTGGCGGAACTGTTCGACCTTGTCGGCTTGCTGCCGGATCACGTCATGCGGTTTCCGCACGAATTTTCCGGCGGACAACGCCAGCGCGTCGGCATCGCGCGGGCTATTGCGTTGAATCCGGACCTTGTGGTCCTGGACGAACCCGTCTCTGCGCTCGACGTGTCGGTGCAGGCGCAAATCGTCAACCTGCTCGCCGATCTGCAGGAGAAGCTCAACCTCACTTACATCTTCATCGCCCACGACCTGTCTGTGGTACGTCAGGTTTCAACCCGCATCGCGGTCATGTATCTCGGCTCGATCGTCGAAGAAGGGCCGGCGGAAGAAGTGTTTGCAGCACCAGCCCATCCCTATAGCCAGGCGCTGATCTCGGCGGTTCCCGTCGTGGAGACGACGCCCGGTGGGACGCGCAAGCGCATCATCCTCACCGGCGACGTACCGAGCCCGCTGAATCCTCCAACCGGCTGCCGTTTCCATCCCCGATGCCCGATCGCGGCGGAGCGCTGCCGTTCGGAGCGGCCGCAGTTGCGGGAATACCGGCCCGGTCGCAAAGTCGCCTGCCACTTCCCCACGATGTAGGCGACACTCACCACCGCACGGGTGATCGCCTTCGCCTGACAGATTTCTAAAAAATTCTATTTTTGCCTGGAACCAACCGGCTATTGGCGCGTTTGGTGGGGTTCGATCGAGCGCATTGCGGTCGACCGGGAGGAAACGATGGATCAATTGCATTTCTTTTCGCCCGTGCGGATTTCGCGCGGGCAGGGACACCCTTTGGAAGAAATCGATAGTGTTGCCGAAGCCATGATGTTCTTGCGGAAATGGCCGACGGGACGGCGCGGTCCGGTTTATCAGTGCGCGCTGAATTGTTGCTCGGCCGCCTTGTCGGGCCAGATGTCGGCCGAGGAAGCAAGGAAAGCGTTCACCGGCTTTGCCCGCATCACGCGTCTTCTCGATGACGACATGGCGTTGCCGGTGCCCGGCGAAAGCAAGGCAAGCATACACGCGTTGCGGCGATAGGCTGTTGTCCTGACGGTCCCCACAAGGTCCCGCGCTGCAGCGGGCCGGGCTCTCGTTGTGCAATGCGCTCGGATGGCGCGTCGAAAGTTCGTCCTGTATGGCACACTTCACAGCGGACGGTCGTCGATCATGCTTACTTCAGTCACGAGCTTGCGGCGAAGCGCCATCGTGTAGTCGTCTGGCCCCTTCGGCGTCATGACGAAGGCCTGGGAACCGCCAATGACCGATTCTGCAAAATAGGATGCCAGAGGTTCGTCGGGACTCTCATCCTCCGTCGGGATGGCGATGGCATTGATCGTATATCCCTTGGCTATGGCGTTCGACCTGCTCGGTTGGACGGGAAGCCCGTCGTTGTTCTCGCCGTTGGAGGAGATATCGATGACTTTCTTGGCTGCCTTTCCCGGAAACTGGTCGAGCAGGAGACTGCCGATGTCGATAGCCGAGGAAACGGATGTTCCGCCTCGCCCTCTGCGGATGAAGCCGGTATCGCCTTTCCTGCTGATCACCGCAGCCGCCGCTTTGGCATCTTCCAGTCCGCAGATGCTTGTCCACGGCAGCACGATGCGCGCGTGTCCGGGGCTCGACCATTCAAAGTAGGCAATGCCGATGCAGCCAACGTAATTCCGGCTGATGGCGGCGATGATCTCTGGCGAGGTGAGTGCCGCGGCATGTCCCTCGCGTTGCATATCGGCGATCTTTGGATCGATTGACGACGAGAAATCGACCGCGAACACGATAGCGACGTCAACGTTCGCGGCATGGGCAGAGATCGCCCAAAACATCGAAGCTGCGACTATTCCTGTCACTCTCGAGATTGAACTGACCGGCGTCAGAATGCCCCAACCTTTCGTCCGTACCCGTTCACGAAAGGATAGGGGGCCGGCGTCCTGATGATATACACTGCCAAACATGTCATTCTCCATCTCGACATCCGGTCGTTTCAAAAAGCGAGCTCAACATGTGGAAATTTGGCGGGGCGCCTTGGCACCCACCCCGAACAGCAGCAGATCGGCCTTGGTCCACAAAAGATAACAGCCGAGCAAGGTCAGTGGCATGGCGAGTGCCGCGAAGGACCCGCCCGACCAGACCTCCGGCAGAGCTCGGCCGAGGGCGACGGTCGTCGCCAGCATTGCCGGCAACCGGCTGGCGAGCACCGCACTGCGGAACGGATCGGGCCAAGCGGCCGGCCACATCGGAATTGGCGTGCCGGGCCTGTGGAAGGTGCTGCCGAATTTGCCCAGGGCATGGAGCAGGCCAGAGGTCGCCGCAAGCAATGGATCGCCGAGCAGCAACAGGGCAATACCGAGTCCGATCGCACCCAGACCCGACAGGAAGTCGCCCAGACGGTTGAGGGTGGGATCGGGAGCATCCGGCCTTGCCCAGGCCCGGTGATAGGCCTCGCCGCCCCAGAAGAAGACCAGGGTGGTCAAGGTCAGCGCAACAGTGCCATGGCTGCCGGCGAAATATTCGATCACCGCCATGGTGACGCTGCTTCCCTCATGCAAGCCGACCGGCGCGGTAGCAATCTGGATCGCGAGACCGACAATGAGGCCGAGCGCGTTACCGCTGTTGTAATAGCCGCCCGGTCCCTTCATGCGGGCGCGAAGCGCCGAAACCAAATGTGCGATAGGAAGAAGGATCGTCCGCGCGTCCATCACTGCGCCCCCACGACAAGTCCTGCCGCCATCGGCAAGGCCACCGCCGCCTGGCTGATCGACGCCACTGGCCCCGTGTCGGGCGGCAGCCGGGGCCGGAATAGGTTTCGCATCACCGGCGAGGGTCATCACATTCCTCCACTGGACCTGAATTGTTGGGGTGACGATCGCCTGCCCAATTTGCGGCGGCAGCTGCAAAGGCAGGGGCCCCGTCGGAGGGTTGAACCGAAGCGGTTCGCAAGGACGTGCGTGCCTGCGGCGCTCGGTTCGACAGTGCCACGGACAGGATCGCACCCAGAATGATGGCGGCACCCAATGCGCTCGCGGACGAGCTCCGCTCGCCGAGAAAGATCGCCGCGCCCAGCGCCCCGAAAACGCTTTCTGCGCTGACGATCACGGCGGCGTGGCTGGCCGGCGTAAAGCGGAGGGCAACCGTCTGTATGCCGAAGGCAATCGCAGTGGAGAACACGCCGAGGATCGCCAGTTCCGGGCCGGCTGCGAATGCGGCGGCCAACGACAGATTGCCTTGCATTGCGCCGAGCGGCAGGGCGAAGGCTGCGGCGCCGAAGAACTGTGTCGCGGCTGCGGTGAACGGCCGCGCATGCACCTGCATGTGCCGGCCCAGCTCGACTGCCCAGAGCGCATAGCAGGCAGCCGAGAGGACAGCGGTGAGATCGCCACTGCTGAACCCGGCAATCCCATCCGACAACAGCAGTGCGCCAACAACGGTCAGCCCGGCGGCGACCGTGAGACTCGCTGTCGGACGCTCGCCTGCGAGAAACCAGGCGGCTAGCGGTGTCATTACCGTTGCCGTGCTGACCAGGAAGCTGGCATTGGTGACGGAGGCACTGATATAGCAAAGCTGCTGGAGCGTGATGGAGATGGCAAACAGCGCGCCCACCTTGGCCAAGCTGGAAAAATAGTCCGGCCCGAGCGAAAGCCGCCTCTCCATCAAGACAAAGGGCAGCACAAGCAGCCCGCCGATCAGGCAGCGCAGACCCACCGCACTCAGCGCGTCGAGATGCACAAGCACCATCTTTTGCGAGACATTGCCGAAGCCCCACAAAGCGGCTGCGAATAGCAGCAGCAAATTGGCTCTTGTCCTGGACACGCGTCCCCCTCGAACCAAGCCTTTCGTTGACTTGGTCACTTTAATTTAGCAAAGCCTAAACAGCCTGCCGTTACGGCAGCGCTTGAGCGCGAAGGCCGACTGTTGCGAAGCGTTAGTTTTGAGTTAGGATTTCGTCAGGCTGGGATAGCAAATGCAAAGTGAGGACAAGGGCGCTGCAAATAGAATCTCACTCTTCGGCGGTTTCCGGATTGAAAATGAAACGGCCGGTCCGCTTCGGCTGACCGGGAAACGAGGGCCGGCAATCATCGCCTATCTGGCCCGGTGTCCGGGCATGGCGGCGACGCGGGAGAGGCTGGCTGACCTCCTATGGGGCGACAGTGACGGCGAACATTCGCGCAACAGCCTTCGGCAAGCCCTCAGTGTCCTGCGCCAGGATCTGGCGCGAGAAGGGGTGGATCTCATCCATTCCAGCGGTGAGCTGATCGCCCTGAGGCCAGAGGCCTTTCAAATCGACGTGGAGAAGGTCGAAACGGGTCTCTCGGCCCGTTCCGCTCAGGACCTCGCGAAGGCCTTGGCGAACTACACCGGGCCCTTCCTCGACGGGCTTTATCTGGGAAGCAATGCGTTCGATGACTGGATCACATCGGAACGCGACAGGCTGCTTAGCCGTGCGCTTGAGTCCTTCGAAAAGCTGGCCCGTCTCGTCGACCCCGATGCAGGGCTGATCCTAGCCGATCGTATTTTGGCCATGGAACCGACACGGGAAGAATCCTATCGGCTCAAGATGGAATTGCTCCTTGCATGTGGCCAACGCGACAGGGCAATCAGGACATACGAAGCTTGCAGAAGCATGCTGAAGAAGGAGTTCGGCGTCGAAGCAGGCCCTGAAACGCGGGCGCTTTGGCAATCTCTGTTGCTTGCCGCCGACGACGCCTCAAATGTGCAGTCGACAAGTGGTGTTCCGGCCAGCCAGCGCCTTGGGCGCCCGTCCATCAGCGTTGCCGACTTCGTCAATCTGACCGGAAAGCAAGGCGACGACTTTTTCGCCAAGGGACTTGTCCAGGACATCACGACGGCCCTCTCCGAAGTGGCCGACTATGTCGTGCTCGCCGCGCTTCCGCCCGAGAAGAGCGGCCCGGGCGAAGAAGCCAAGACGCCAGGGATACTCCGGGCGCGATATATGCTCAGCGGCAGCGTCCAGAGATCCGGCAATGGGTTGAGGGTGAATATCCAGCTCGTCGACGCCGCCGGCGGCCACCACGTCTGGGCCCAGAAATTCGACGGCCACTCCGAAAACGCGCTCGAATTCCAGGACAGGATCGCACAGTCTGTTGTTCTTGCCGTGATCCTCGAACTTCAACTGACCAACTGGAAGGTTCGAGACAAAAGCCCGCCGGGTACCCCTGAAGTGCGCAGGCTGGTCAACGAAGCCCTCATGAAATATTTTGAGATGACTCGGGACTCGCTTTTGGTGGGGGTAGAGCTTGCCGAGAAGGCTTTCTCGATAGGTCCCGACAACGCCCGTGCAAAGCGGACGCTCTCGATCGTAATATCCATGGGCGTGGCGTTTGGCGCGCTGCCTCGGGAGCGTGGGGTGATCGAGCGTGCGGTCGAACTCGCGGAAGCCGCGGTGCGGGCGGTACCGGACGATGAAATTGCCCGATGTATCTTGTCGTTCGCTCTCGAAAGTTGCGGTCGTATCGACGAGGCGATCGCCGAATGCCGCCACGCGATCAGCCTCAACCCAAGCTACCCGACTGGCCACGGCGATATTTCGATGCTCTTTGCGTTGCGCGGGCAGGTCGACGAAGCGGTGCGCGAGGCCAACGAAGCAATCCGGCTCGGAACGCACGATGTGATCGACTTCTGGCGCCACCACGGCCTGGTTGTGGCGCTCTTCGCTGGCGGAGACAACCAGCGGGCGCTCGAAGCCGCCCGCAAAGTGGTCAGGACAAAGCCGGGCTTCGTTCGCGGTGCCCTTTATTGGGCCGCGACCGCGTCGGCCACCGGGAACAACGAAGAAGCGTCCCGAGCCATCCACCATTGCCTGTCACAACTTCCGCATCTCAATCTGAGCAATGTCTGCCCTGGCTTTGTGCCGCGCTATGTGAAGGATCATCACCATTCCCGGTTCCTTGAGATGCTGTCGAGGGCTGGCCTTCCCAGTTCCTAGCCACATCTTTGGCGCAGACACCATCATACGAAACTGGAGGGTTCCATCCTCCGCCCAGGCATCGAAAGCAGATGACGCGTTGGCAATTCCGGCCAGGTCGACCTATAAGCTACCCCTGCGATTGAGCTAGTCGCGCCGCACGCCGTCGCGCCAGCCAGTCATCCGCCGAATTTGCGGCTTGGCCTATCATGGCACGTGATAGAGTTCATACGATACGATTTAACCTATTGAAGTTACTAAATATGCAAGAGTATCAAAGGTTTAGGATAGCCATAGCCCCGATGATGGACTGGACGGACCGGCATTGCCGGTTCTTCCACCGCCAGTTGACGAGCCATGCACTGCTTTACACCGAGATGGTGGTGGCCGACGCGGTCATTCACGGCGCGCGCGAGCGGCTGCTCGGCTTCGATGCGACGGAACATCCGGTCGCGCTGCAGCTCGGCGGCTCTGATCGTGAAAAGCTCGCCGAGGCTGCCCGCATCGGCGAGGCTTTTGGCTATGACGAGATCAACCTCAATGTCGGCTGTCCGTCGGACCGCGTTCAGTCGGGCACGTTCGGCGCCTGCCTGATGAAGGTGCCGGACCTCGTCGCCGGCTGCGTCGCAGCGATGAAGGCGGCGGTGACAATTCCCGTCACCGTCAAATGCCGCATCGGCGTCGACGAGCAGGACCCGGAACCAGCCCTCGATGCGCTGGCGGATGGGGTTTTCGATGCCGGCGCCGACGCGTTGTGGGTGCATGCACGCAAGGCGTGGCTGGAAGGGCTGAGTCCCAAGGAAAACCGAGACATCCCGCCGCTCGATTACAGCAGAGTCTATCGACTGAAGGCAAAAAAGAACAACAAATTCATAGGCATAAATGGTGGAATTCAGTCGATTGAAGAGGCCCAGGCGCATCTCGGTCACGTCGACGGCGCCATGCTTGGCCGCGCCGCCTACCACACGCCCGGCATTCTGGCCGGCGTCGATGCCGCTTTCTACGGCGTCCAGTCCGAGCCGTTCGATTTTGCCGCGCTGATCGATACCATGGCGGACTATGCGGCACGCCATATCGAGCAGGGTGGCCGGCTTGGCCATGTCACCCGCCATATGGTCGGACTGTTCCATGGCCTGCCCGGTGCGCGCCGCTACCGGCAGATCCTGTCCACCGACGCGACAAAACCCGGCGCCGGCCCGGACGTGCTGAAGACGGCTTTCGCGGCCGTCGAGTTCGGTGGAGCAGCAGCCGAAGCGGCTTGAGTTTTGGGGATCAATCCCTGAGGATCATGCGGTCGCCGCGCACGTCAAAACCCGACAATGAACCGATGAAGTTCATGCCGAGCAGGCTCTGGCTGAGCATGCCGGGTGCGGCGATCATCACCGACATATCCCTGCGCATGATGCCGCCGATCGCAATCTGATCGGTTTTCACGGCCGCGGCGCGTGCCATGCCGTTAGCGGTCGAAACCGGTATGGTGTAGTTGAGCGCGGCCGGATTGAATCCGGCGGCCTGCGCATCCTGTGACGTCAGCACGGTGCTGGTTGCACCCGTATCCACCACGGCCCGGACCGGGTTGCCGTTGACCAGGATGCGCGCTTCGAAATGGCCGTTGTCGGCCTTGTCGAGCGTCACCGTGGCGTGACCGTCTTCGACGCCGAGCGCAAGCGGGCTGCCGGGAACAAGGCCCGCGGTCACCCGGCTGGCGACATCCTGCAACTCATAGCGATATTGGTAGCCAGCGATCAGCGCGAGTGCGATCGCCGCCCAGGCGCCGAGGTTGCGGGCCATGGCGCCCAGGGGCCGGCCCGAGCGAAGCAGGCCGGCGCCGACAAGGGCGCCAAAGGCGCCGAGCCAGATCAGTCGGCTGAAATCGTTGTTCTCGACGCCGAGCGTGCTGCCGGCGGAATCGTTGAGCATGAGCAGGACTGCTCCCACCCCGATCGCGGCCATCAAGATCCAGAACAACCGGCTCATCCGCACCTCACGATAGCGCGTCGCGTTCGCGCGTCATGCGGGTGCGGCGCGTTTCCCGGCGCGGCCGGCGCTCGACCGTTTCCAGCCGGGCCGGCAATTGCGCCATGACGCTGCGGCGCGTTTCCGTCGTCATCCCGATCCAGGCGCCGATTTCCTCGCGCGTGCGGCCGCAACCGAAACAGAAGCCGGTTTTCATGTCGATCGAACAGACCAGGATGCACGGGGATTCGATGACCGTCATGACTTTCTCTTGGGCTTCCATCCGGAATCCCTTGTTCCACCTCCACATGGTGCAACGGCAAAGCCAATGCAAGCCCTCGCGATTGCGCCCTTCGGGGCCGGCTTTGCGTCAAATGCAGGCCCATCATCCCGGAGGTTGTGCCAACCTCGCAAGGCGGCTATGCCGCTCACCAACTCCAGGGAATGATCGACAACAAGATGACCAGCGCACTGCCTTTCGACGATTTTCGCAACCTGTTGGCCAATCTGCCGACGGCCGACACGGCAGCCGAGACCCGCGTGCGCATGCTGTTTGCCAAGGCCGACAAACCAGGCAATTCGCTTGGCCGTATCGAGGACATCGCCGCGTGGCTGGCAGCCTGGAGCGGGCGGGCCCCGCCCGCGGTGACAAGACCGCTGATGGCGGTCTTTGCCGGCAATCACGGCGTCACGCGCCACGGCATTTCGCCACGGCCGGTGGCGGCGACCGCCAATGCGGTCGAGCTTTGCGCCGCCGGAGGTGCCGCGATCAACCAGATCTGCATCGCCAACGATCTCGGACTGAAGGTCTTCGATCTCGCCCTGCACGTCCCGACCGCCGACATCACCGAGGATGCTGCGCTCGACGAGCGTGGCTGTGCCGCCACCATGGCCTTCGGCATGGAAGCGATCGCCGGCGGCACCGACCTTTTGTGTCTCGGCGATCTCGGCGTCGGCAACTCCACCGTCGCCGCCACCCTGTTTGCGGCGCTGTTCGGGGGCAGGGGCGCCGACTGGGTCGGCGCGGGGTCGGGGGCCGATGCGGCCATGCAGGCACGCAAGGCCGACGTGGTCGATGCTGCGCTGGCTTTTCATGACGGCCATCTCGGCGACCCGCTCGAGGCGCTGCGCCGGGTCGGCGGCCGTGAATTCGCAGCAATCGCCGGCGCCATCCTTGCCGCGCGCATGCAGAAAATCCCGCTGCTGCTCGACGGATTGGCCGCCACGGCAGCCGCAGCGGTACTGCATGGCGTCAATCCCACCGCGCTCGATCATTGCCTGCTGGCCAGCCTGTCGCCAGAGCCTGCGCATGCACGCGCCGCCCAACGGCTCGGCCTGCGCCCGTTGCTCGATTTGGGCATCAGCCATGGCGAAGGGGCAGGGGCCGCCCTTGCCGCGGGGCTGGTCAAGGCCGCCGCGCTGACCAGTTCGGGCATGGCTGCGGCAGTACGCGGCTAGAGTCTTGAGGTATTAGCGCCGGAGATTGGGAATGCGATAGACGACAGCGTTGTATTTTGGGTTGGAGCGGCCGCCGACTATTACGCCTCCAAGGCGTTCCGCTATTCTTCTGCTGGCCACGTTCCTTTCGGCAACCGGATATTCGAAGCAGTCCGGTTCAAGTGCCTCGGAGGCCCACTCCGCGACAGCAGCAATTGCCTCTTGGCCAATGCCGTTTCCTTGAGCGTCTTCCCTGATCCAGATCCCGAGTTCGGGACACACGGTCTTCGCTGCATGAAGGCCGACAAGTCCCAGACAGCGATCGTCCGCCAATGCACGCACAACAAAGTGCAAATCCGATCCGTCCTGGATTGGCGTCAGCCAGGATCGCCATACTTTGGCAAGGCCGCCAGTGATCGAGGTGGTTCCCACTGCATGAAACGGGTGATGGCGGGAGTGATGGCGAAAAAGAGGTCTTCAGCGTCGTCGGCTGTAAACAGCCTCAAGCGAAGGCGGTCCGAGTGGATCTCTATGCCAACGACGTGCCAATCACCTTCTGCCATCGTGGGGCGCCGTCCTTCTTGCTGGCCATCGACACAGTTCGCCGCGACGCTTACCGTCGTCGAGCCGCCACCGCCGCGGTCGGCAGTGCTGGCAGTTCCTCCATCACCCGGCTCAGTGGGAAGATGGCGATCGCCTCGGTGCCTTCGCGCAGCTTGGAATGAAGCTCGAACTCGCCGCCATGCATGGCGAGCAGCCCTTGCACGATCGGCAGGCCAAGCCCGGTGCCTTGCTCGGCGCTCTTGATCGCGATCGAGCCCTGGCCGAAGGCGGAAAGCACGATCGGGATCTCGTCTTCCGGTATGCCCGGACCGTCGTCCTTGATCGAAATGTATTGTCCGCCGCCCGCCGTCCAACCAACGCGGACACGGATTTCACCGCCGGTGGCGGTGAACTTGATGGCATTCGACAGAAGGTTGAGCGTGATCTGTCGCACCGCACGCTCATCAGCGAAAAGGCGCGGCAGTTCGTGCTCGAAATCCTGGACGACCCGGATATCCTTGTTGCGCGCCCTCAACTCCATCATGTGACAGCAGTCCTCGACGATACCAAGCAGCATTACCGGTTCTTCGTTGAGCTGGTAGCGGCCGGCCTCGATGCGCGACAGGTCGAGGATCTCGTTGATCAGATCGAGCAGATGCTGGCCGGATTCGTGCACGTCATGCGCGTAGTCGCGATAGGTGGGATTGCTCATCGGCCCCAGCACCTCGTTCGACATCACCTCGGAAAAACCGAGAATGGCGTTGAGCGGCGTGCGCAATTCGTGGCTCATCGAAGCGAGGAACCGCGATTTCGCCAGATTGGCGTCCTCGGCCCGCCGCCGCGCCTCGTCCGACATCGATTTCGCCGTCTCCAGTTCGGCGATCAGCGCATCCTTTTCGGAGCGGAACGACAACATCATCAGGGACGAGTGGTTGAGATGCCGGGCCACATAGGCGAAGAACGGCAGCGACATGACCAGCAGCGCGGCCATGATCGCCTCGACCGGCATCCATAGCTTGGCGCCGGCATAAGCGTAGAGCGCCACGGGAACGGCAAAGGTGGCCAACAGTGCCCCGCGCAGAGACGAGGTCATCACCGCGGTCGCCGCCATGGCGAACAACAGCACCACGGCCTTGACGATGTGGAACGGATCGACCTCGCAGACGCTGCAGCCAAGCCACACAAACCATGCCCAGCCGAGACCGCACAGGAAATGGCCGATCAGGAATTCTCGTCGTGCTTGCGAAGGGTTGAGCTCGGAAGCTTCCGTGCGCTCGATGCGCCGCGCCATGAAGGCAACGATGGTGTAGCAGGTCAGGGTGAACAGCGCCCAGAGCCCGATCTCGTTGCCGATTCCGGCCAGCCGGCCGGCCGCCGCGATCGCCAGAACAAGAAGCGGGATGGCGATGGCGCCGCTGGTCATCGCGCGGGCATGCAGCTTCAACAGTTCGCGATCGAAATCGGGATTGCCGGCCTGCTGCGAAAGACGGTCACGCGTCTTGCGCACCGCGCGCGCCACATCGCTGTTGCGATGAGGTTTCCTGCGGTCCACAATGAACTTGTCCGCTGTGTTCGAGCGTTGCAAGGGCATCAAAACTTCAATTTATGCGAGCAGCGGTTTCCAAGTGTTAAGCTACGTTCGAATGATTAACCAACCGTTTGCCATATGAGCCGCTCGTGGTCGCCAAGACCGCGCCGGCGATACGTTGCGCGCCCCAGAAGCCTGTGGCGCCGGCTGGTGGATTACGGGCTTGCCGTCATCATCCTCGGACTGCTGATCCTGCTGGCGGCCCGCCTCGACCGGGTGGAGACACGCAAAACGCAAGGCGTGGCAATCATCAACGACGGCGATTCGATCACGCTTGGCACCGAGCGTATCCGCATGCGCGGCATCGATGCTCCGGAATATACGCAGACCTGCCGCAAGAACGGCGCGGACTATTCCTGCGGCACGCTTGCGCGTCAGTCGCTCGTTCGCCTGATCGCCGGCAAGCCCGTCTCTTGTACCGGCTGGCAGCGTGATCGTTATGGCCGGCTGCTCGGCGACTGCACCGCCGGCGGCAAGAATCTCAACCGCGCGCAGGTCGAGGCGGGCTGGGCGGTTGCCTATGGTGACTTCGAGAGCGAGGAAGCCATCGCCCGCGCGGGAAAGGCCGGCATCTGGGCGGGAACGTTCGATCAGCCGCAAGACTGGCGAGACAGCCATCACGGCGAAGTCGTCGAGAAGAAGCACGGCACGCTGGCGTCGATCGGCGATGCCGTGCGCGAGATTTTTCGCTTCTGGTGATGCACATCCTGGAACTGGAACCGAGAACGAACAGGAGGATGGAATGAAACTCTTCGACGGTGGCCGGGCGCCCAACCCGAGGCGGGTCCGCGTTTTCCTGGCCGAGAAAGGCATCGAAGTTCCACAGGTGCCCATCGACATGGGGGCGCTGGAACACAGGCAACAGGTGGTCGGCTCGCGCAATCCCTTGCTGCGCCTGCCGGTGCTGGAACTCGACGACGGCACCATCATCACGGAATCCGTCGCCATCTGCCGTTATTTCGAGGAACTGCATCTCGAACCGGCCCTGTTCGGGCGTGGCGCACTCGGCAAGGCGCAGGTCGAGATGTGGCAGCGACGGATGGAATTCAATTTGCTCAGCTGCGTCACGCAGGCTTTCCGGCACACCCATCCGGCGATGAAGGAATGGGAAATCCCACAGGTCCCCGAATGGGGTGAGGCCAATAAGCCGAAGGCCGTGGCGTTCCTCAGGCTTCTGGACGGCGAACTGGGCAGCCGGGAGTTCATCGCCGGTGACAGCTATTCGATCGCCGACATCACCGGCCTGATCGCCGTCGACTTCATGAAGCCGGCACGCATCAAGGTGCCGGATGACTGCGCGAATGTGTTGCGCTGGCATCAGGCCGTCTCCAGCCGGCCGAGCGCATCAGCCTGAGAATGACTGTTGAACTCGAAAACCTCGTCGCCAGGGTCCGCGCCTGCCGTATCTGCGTGGAAAATCCGGCCGGCAAGCCGTTGCCGCATGAGCCACGACCAGTGCTGCGCCCTTCGTCCAGCGCTCGTATCCTGATCGCCAGCCAGGCGCCCGGCACCAAGGTGCATCTGTCGGGCATGCCGTTCACCGACGCCTCCGGCGACCGCCTGCGCAGTTGGCTTGGCGTGACGAGCGACGAATTCTACGACATCGAAAAATTCGCCATCGTCCCGATGGGCTTCTGCTTTCCCGGCCAGGATGCCAAGGGGGGAGATCTGCCGCCGAGGCGCGAATGCGCGGCGGCCTGGCGCGCGCCTTTGATGGCCTCGATGCCACAGATCGATCTGGTGCTGACGATCGGCATCTATGCGCAGTCCTGGCACATGGGTGCGGCGCGCCGGCCCTCCCTGACCGAAACGGTCATGGACTGGCGCTCCATCTGGGAGAATTCCGTCGGTCCGAAAGTGCTGCCGCTGCCGCATCCCTCGTGGCGCAACACCGGCTGGCTGAAGAAGAATTCATGGTTTGAAATGGATTTGCTGCCTTTTCTGCGTTCGGAAATCCGATATCGCCTCGGCTGACCTTACAGCAAGAAATCACTCGCTTTTCCGTCAATTGGCAGAATTTCTTTCTTGTGAAAGGTCGGAATAAGGGGGAGTATAGCCAATCTATTCCCCTGGGGAGCAAAATATGGACCGCCTCGATAGAAAAATTCTCCGTCTTTTGCAGGAGGACGCGACACTCGCGGTCGCCGACGTCGCCAAGAAAGTCGGGCTGTCGACAACACCTTGCTGGCGGCGCATCCAGAAGCTCGAGGAGGAAGGCGTCATCAAGCGGCGCGTTGCCATTCTCGACCATGAAAAGGTCAATGTGCGCGTCACCGTCTTCGTGTCGATCCGCACCAATTCGCACAGCCATGAATGGCTGCGGCGTTTCTCGGAAGTCATCCAGGAGTTTCCCGAGGTGGTCGAGTTCTACCGCATGAGCGGTGACGTCGACTATCTCCTGCGCGTCGTGGTTCCAGACATCGCCGCCTATGACGCCTTCTACAAGCGGCTGATCGCCAAGATCGAAATCCGTGACGTGTCGTCGTCCTTCGCCATGGAGCAGATCAAGTACACGACCGAAATCCCGCTCGACTACATGGTGCTGGACAAGGAATCGGGTGCCAACGCTGCCTGAGCTGCAGCAGGTTGTCCTGCTTAGTTCTTCTTTTTGTTGAGGAAACTCCAGGGCGAGTTGACCGGCAGGGTGACGGTGTCCGGTACGCTGCCGACGGCGACCACGTCTGCCTTGCGGACGCTGTAGCCAGACTGGATGACGCTGACGCCGTCGAGGATGAACAGCTGGCTCTTCTCCATGTCCGGCTTCAGCGCGCCGGTGACCGCGACCGGCTGATAGGCCTCGGACATTTTGTAGGGACGTGCCGGCGTGACCAGCACGATCTGGTTGGGGGGCGGCGTTGGCATGTGGCTGCACGCACCCGTCCACGGCACCAGCAAGAACTGATAGACAAGATCGCCGTCGCGATCGACCGGCAATGCGTAGCCGGCCAACTGAATGCTTTTGTCCTGCAGGTTGACGGACAGCGTCTCGCCATGGTCGGGCAATTTTGCCGCGATCATCGGCAGCCCGACGTTTTCGGCGGCGGATTGCGTAGCCGGACGCAGATCCTTCCAGAATATGTGCGCGGTCTCGGCCGAGGCATCGGTGGCCGCGGACACAAACAATGCCGCTGCGAAGGCCAGGATTGATTTGGGAGGATTGCTCATGGCCGCGTCCCTTTGAAGCTCAAGTAAAGACGCCGCTGTCAACGACGTCAACGCTCCCACCGCATCACATGTCGGCAGCCGCATCACATGTCGGCAGCCGCATCACATGCCGGCAGCCACTTCACATGTCGGCGAGATCCAGACATGCCGGAAAGCGGATTTCCGCGCCGTCAGCCTTTCCTGGCGACGATCCGCGCGAGCGTCTTGGCATTGGACAGCTCCCTTACGGCGTCCTTGCCGATCCAGCGCGCCGTCTTGTCTGCCGACTGCGCCAATCGTTCGGCGACAGCCAGGGCAGCGCCGTGCATGTCCATTGATCGTTTGCCGATCGACCGAAGCGCCCAGTTCACGGCTTTCTTCACGAAATTGCGGCTGTCGTTGGCATGCGTTTCGATGATCGGCAGGAAGGCGAGGAAGGTCGCCCCCGGCTCCTTCTTCCGGTGGACGACAGACCAGGCCATCATCGCGAAGGCCGTGCGCCGAACGAACTCCCGCTCATCGGCCGCGAACTCGGGGATCAGTTCTTTCCAGGCGTCCGTGTCGACAAAGAGGTCGGAGACGCCGTCGACGATGTCCCAGGAGTCGAAGCTGGCCGCCCATCGTCTTGCATCTCCAGCAGAAAACCGTTTCGGGTCAGCCGTGACGGAGGCGATGAACTGCGCCTCCATGATGCCGGTGTCCCATAGCTCGAAGGCGCGCTCGTGGTTGCGTTTGATCTTCCTGGCGATCTGCCGCTGCATGCCGTGCGAGATACCAAGCGCACGGTCGATCTTGATGCCGTAGCGCAACATGCCGAGGCGGTTCTCCTCCGACCCGATAGCGCGAAGATGGGCGACGATTTCCGCGGCTGTGGATTGAGGTGAGAGCTCTGCCACGGCGGAAACCTACTTCTCCAGGCGCGCCAGCAGCGAGGACGTGTCCCAGCGCTTGCCGCCCATCGCCTGCACATCCTTGTAGAACTGGTCGACAAGTGCTGTCACCGGCAGTCTGGCGCCATTGCGATCGGCCTCGGCCAGACAGATGCCGAGATCCTTGCGCATCCAGTCGACGGCGAAGCCGAAATCATATTTGCCGGCATTCATTGTCTTGTGGCGGTTCTCCATCTGCCAGGAGCCGGCGGCACCCTTGGAAATCACCTCGATCACCTTCTCGATGTCGAGTCCGGCCTTCTTGCCGAAATGGATGCCTTCGGCCAGGCCTTGGACGAGGCCGGCTATGGTGATCTGGTTGATCATCTTGGTGAGCTGGCCGGCACCGGCCGACCCCATCAAGCCGACCATGCGGGCAAAAGCGTCGATAACAGGCTTCGCTCTGTCGAAAGCGTCCTGCTCGCCGCCGACCATGACGGTCAGCACGCCGTTCTCGGCGCCGGCCTGGCCGCCCGAGACAGGCGCATCGAGAAACGAAAACCCGCCGGCTTCCGCCGCCGCCGCCAGCTCGCGAGCGACCTCGGCCGAGGCCGTGGTGTTGTCGATGAAGACCGAACCCTTCTTCATCGATTTGAAGGCGCCTTCCGGACCGGTCGTCACCGAACGCAGATCGTCGTCATTGCCGACACAGGAGAAGACAAAATCCTTGCCCTCGGCGGCCTGTGCTGGCGTCGCCGCAAGGCTACCGCCATGCTGGCCAACCCATTGCTCGGCCTTGGCCTTGGTGCGGTTGTAGACGGTGACATCATGGCCACCCTTGTTCTTCAAGTGCCCGGCCATCGGATAGCCCATCACGCCAAGACCGAGAAATGCAACAGATGCCATGAGCTTGCCCTTCAGAAACGGAATTTGCTGCGAAAGCTCTAGGCTCTGCGCTCAATTCGTCAAGACGCGTAGGGCAGGATCGGCTGGTGCAGCTGAATTGAAATAGTCAGCGTTTCAGGTGAACGGTGATCCGGCGCTCGATCCATTCGACGCCATGGCGCAATATCTCGACCATCACCAGATAGACGAGCGCGACCCAGATATAGGCCTGGATGTCGAACGAGTTGGCGAAGGCGAGCTTTGCATTGCCCATCAGATCATAGACCGTGATGATGGCGACGATGGCGGACGCCTTGACCATCAGGATCAGTTCGTTGCCATAGGGCCGCAAGGCGACGATCAAGGCTTGCGGCAGGATGATCTTGCGCAAGGTCTGCAACTTGTGCAGACCAAGCGATGCCGCCCCTTCCCATTGCCCTCTTGGCACGCTCTCGATGGCGCCGCGCAGAATCTCGGCCTGATAGGCGGCGGTGTTGAGCGCAAAGGCAAAGACGCCGCAATTGAACGCGTCCTTGAAAAAGTCCCAGAGGCCGATCGACTGGAGCTCGACCCTGAACGAGCCCAATCCGTAATAGACGAGATAAGTCTGGACCAGCAGCGGCGTGCCGCGGAAGAAATAGACGTAGCAATAGGCGAGGCCGGACAGGATCCGGTTCTTGGACATGCGCCCGTAAGCGACGGGCACCGACAGGATCGCGCCGAGCACCATCGATATGGAAACCAGCGAGAGCGTTACCCCAAGCCCTCGCAAATAGGCTGGCGCATATTTGGCGAAGAACTCAGGGTTCCAGGCAAGGAAGAGATAGCTGACGATGCCAATGCCGAACAAAATCCACAGGCAGACCAGCGCATAACCGGCAATACGCCTGCGCGGCCAGCCGCGCGCCCGGGGCGGGGGCCGTTCGACGATGGTGGCCGTGGCGCTCATCGTTGCGCCTCCCGCCGGCCAAGCGAGCGCAGAATCGCGCTGGTGGCGAAGGACGACAGGACGGCCAGGGCAAGAAAGACCAGGGAGGCGACGCCGAAGAACAGGAAAGCGTGCTTGGTGACGCGGGCGGCAATGCTGGCATTGCGCAGCGTCTCGGCCAGGCCGACGACCGATACCAGGGACGTGTCCTTGAGCAGGCTGAGCCAGCAGTTTTCCAGTCCGGGGAACGCGATGCGCAGCAGTTGCGGCACGATCACCTTGCGCATGGTCAGCCAGTTCGAAAGACCGATGGCATAGCCACCCTCATACTGGCCTTTCGGAATGGCCCGGAAGGCCGACAGGAAAACCTCGCTGGCATAGGACGAGAAGATCAGCGCAAGCACGATCATACCGGCGACAAAGCTGTTGACGTCGATGGTGGTGTCCGGCCGGAAGTACCTGACGAGATGCTGCAGCAGGATCGGCATGCCGAAGAAGAACAGGAAAAGCGTCACCAGCTCCGGCAGGCCGCGAAAGACGGTGGTGTAAATGTTGGCGGCAAGGCGCAACGAGGGTTCTTCGGACTGCTTGGCGAGTGCAATGAAAAAGCCGATCGCCAGGCCGATGGGCAGCGTGGCAAGCGCAAGCGCAATGGTGATCAGTGCGCCATAGGCAATATCGTCAAGCCAGCCTTCGGGTCCCCAACTGAGAAGTGTCCATATGCTCTGGGCTGGCATCGACCGGTCTTATCTCCACGGCATTCCCAAGACGAATAGAAAGACGGCGGGGAAATTCCCCGCCGTCTTGACCGTATTTATCAGGACTCGGCGCCGTAGACGTCGAACTTGAAGTACTTGTCGTTGATTTCCTTGTATTTTCCATTGGCGCGGATGGCGTCGATGGCCGAATTGAGCTTGTTGACCAGGTCGGTCTCGCCCTTGCGCACGGCAATGCCGGCGCCCGGCCCGAAGATCTCGACCGGCTGCGGCGAAGGCTGGCCGAGAATCTTGCAGCAGGCGCCATCAGGCGAATCCAGAAACTGCTGCAGCACGACGATATCATCCTGGATGGCGTCGAGACGACCATTGGCAAGATCGGCCTGCTCCTCGGGGCTGCTCGGATAACCCTTGACGGTGCTGTCGGTGTAGGTCTTCGAGGCATAGTTGAAATGCGTGGTGGTGGTGGCGACGCCGATGGTTTTGCCGGCGAGATCTTCCTTGGTCACGCCTTTCAACGTCGAGTCTTTCGGCACGGCGAGCGCCGACGGCGTGTTGTAGTATTTGTTCGAGAAGTCGACCTTTTCCTTGCGCTCGGGCGTGATCGACATCGAGGCGACGATGGCGTCAAACTTGCCGGCCTGGAGGGCTGGAATGATGCCGTCCCAATCCTGGGCGACGAAGGTGCACTTGACCTTCATCTCATCGCAAAGCGCCTTGGCGATGTCGATGTCGAAGCCGACGAGCTGGCCATCGGCGGTGAGGTTGTTGAATGGCGGGTAGGCGCCTTCGGTGCCGATCTTCAGGGTCTTTTCCTGGGCCTGAGCTACGCCGAGCGTCAGCAGCGCGGCCGAAGCGGCGAGCGCGATACGCAGTGCAATACGCATGATAGTCCTCTCTTTATGGTCCCGGCCGTCGTTCCGAACGGCTCTGTGGGGCGGTGCTTTTGACCGCCCGCTGGCGCGATACTCCCATTCTTTCCAAGAAAAAAGCAACTGCAAAACCACAAAAATGGGCAAGGCTATTCTGCCGTTGCGTCAGCGCTCAAGCAACGAGCCCAGTGGTGCGCTCGATGAAGTCGGCTATCGATTTTGCATCGTCGAGATCGAATACCGGCAGCAGCTCGCCTTCAATCGCAAAATCGGCGGCGACAGCGACGATGTTGGGATCCTCCGCCGAAAGCGGCGTACGGTCCTTCGCATCCAGCCGGCGGGTTTCGATCTTGTCATGGGCTTCGCGCTTGTAGCCCTCGACCAGCACAAGGTCGCAAGGGGCAAGCCGCGACAGGACAGTCTCCAATGTCGGCTCGTCCTCGCCGCGCAGCTCGTGCATCAGTGCCCAGCGAACGCCGGAGACGATCGCGACTTCGGTGGCGCCAGCCTGCCGGTGGCGAAAACTGTCGGCGCCCGGTTTGTCGATGTCGAAATCATGATGGGCGTGTTTCACCGTCGAGACTTTCCAGCCGCGCCGGACAAGTTCGGTGACCAGCCTTTCGGTCAAAGTCGTCTTGCCGGAATTCTTCCAGCCGGTGATGCCGAAGACGCGTCTGTTCATGGCTTGATGCTCTGCAACAGACGCTCGGCAGACACAAGATCGTCCGGATCGTTGATGTTGAAGAAAGGGTCGACCCCCGCCGATTGCAGAACAGGGAATTCCACCTCGACAAAACCGTGCCGGTCGATGAAAGCCGAAACCCGCCTGATATCCTCGTCGACCAGAAAGTGCCGCAAGGCATCGCGGCAGCCGAGCGGCCAGAGCGCGAAGGTCGGGTGCCGCTTGCCGGCCGAGCAGGCAACGGCAATCGAACCGGGACTTTGATCGGCGGCCGCTGCCAGACGCTCGACAAGGTTCAACGGCAGGAAAGGCGTGTCGCCGGCAGCACTGACGATCGCTTTGCAAGACGTATTGGCCGCGGCCCATTCGAGGCCGGTCAGGATTCCGGCGAGCGGCCCGGCAAAGCCGGGCACGCTGTCGGCAAGCACCGGCAGTCCAAAGCGCAGGAATCGTGCAGGATCGCCATTGGCGCTGAGCGCCAGCGATTCTATTTGCGGGGTGAAGCGCGACACGACCTGGTCAAGCAGGCAGCCATCGCCAAGCGGCAACAGGCTCTTGTCGCCGCCGCCCATCCGTCTCGACTGGCCACCGGCCAGGATGATCCCCGCAATGTCTCGCTTCATGCCACGAAGCCTGTACGCCAGCCGTCGGAAATCACAAGAACCTTCATTGATCTGGCTAGATTCCGTCCGGAACCATGCTCGGCCCCGTGCTTTCGGCGACGATCTTGCGCCGGCCGGCGACCCGCTCGCGGTAGAGCGCATAGAGGCCCGAGCCGATGATGATGGTGGCGCCGACGATCATCGGCGGATCGGGGATATCGGCGAAGATGAACAGGCCAAGCAGGATCGACCAGATCAGGGCCGTATAGCGGAACGGCGCGATGAAGGAGATGTCGCCCGCCCGCATCGCCATGATGATGAACTGGTAGCCGATCAGCACCAGCACCGCCGCCAGGGCCAGCAGGGCTGTGCTGTCCCCCGTCATCGGCGTCCAGCCGCCCATTGCCGGCAACAGCGCCGCACCGACGATGGTCATGGCAAGCGCGGTTGCCGTCGACACCAGCAATGTCGGAATGGCCTTGGGAATTTGCTTGGTGGCGAGATCGCGCACCGCACAACAGGCAACGCTGGCCAGCGCCGCCAGCGAGTAGATGCTGAACCCTTCGAAGCCAGGCCGCACGATGATCAGCACGCCGGCAAATCCGATGGCGATGGCCAGCCAGCGCCGCCAGCCGACAGCCTCGCCAAAGACGAGCGCGGCCCCCATCGTCACCGCCAGTGGCAGCGCCTGCAGCACCGCCGAAACATTGGCGATCGGCAAATGGGCGAGGGCGACGAGAAAACTCACCGTGGCACCGGCCTCGCTGATCACGCGCAGGGCCACCAGAGGCTGCAGCATCGAGCCCGGGCGGGCGAGCGCGCCGCGCTGCCAGGCGAGCAAGCCAACGAAAAGCGAAGCGAAAGCCCCACGGATCAACATGACCTGCGCCATGTTCATCGATTGTGACGAGTATTTGGTGATGGCGTCGTTGAGGCAGAAGCCGGCCATCGCCACCATCATGAACAACGCGCCGCGAATATTTGGTGACAGGGGCAAGACGGCTACCGGTTCTGCTAATGCATGTCGCCCAAAAGTGACCTCGATTTTTGGGAAACGGCATGCATAAGAAACAAAGACCTAAAGCGCGTCACCTGAATCCGTTCAAACGCGACGCGCTTCAGGCAGCAAGCCTGTAACAGCCGGGCATGAAACAGCAATAGCAAAGGGCTGGGCCACAGCCTTGTTTGTGGCCCAGAAGATCACCTGCAATGGCGGCAGAACTTACTTCTTCGGCGTCAGCACCTCGGTGCCATTGCCTTCCTTGCCGGCGATGGTCCACAGACCATGCAGCGAGCCGTCGTCCGTCATCTTGTAGACGACGAGGCCGATATCCTTGCCCATGACATAGCCGGCGGAGAAGGCGTCATCGTTGCGCATGCAGATGCCGTCGGAAGATGAGCCACCGGTTTCCCAATGGATCGCGCAGGTCGTCCCGCTGGTCAGCGTGATGGTGGCTTCGCCGCCATAGGCCGAACCGTCGAAGTTGGTGCCGGCGACCGTATAGGTGCCGCCGATCGACTGCGCCGCGGCGGGCGCGGCCGCGAGACCGAGCAAGGCGAGAGAAAGAATGAGTTTGCGCATGATGTATTCCCCCTGTGAGCGAAGAGCCGCTTCCAGAGAAAGGCTAGGCTGGAACAGACTGGCCGTAAATCCGGCTGCGGTTCGCGAACAAGACTTTTTCTGGGGTGTGGTCCGAAACGTTCATGGTCCCTTGAGACTGCCGGCAATGGCGCCGACCAGCGGGTCGTATTTCGACTTCAGGGCCGGAGGGTAGTCGACCCAGACCGTGCGGATGACGCCATCTCCACCAAACAGGCGCCGCTCGTAAAAGATCTTTCCTTCCTTCAAGCCCGACAGCACTGCCCAGTCCTTTCCGGCCCTGCTGTAGGTCACCTTGTAGCCCGGCTCGTTGCTCGCCTTCTGCGCCGCGACAAAGCCTTTCGGCGTATCGTCGTCGATGTTGAGGATGCCCGAGCAGATCAGGCTGGCACCATCGGCACTCAGCCATTGCTGCCCGTCGCCATTGTCGGGCTCGGGCTGGTGCTCGGTGAAGATTTCCTCGGGAAAGGTGCAGACGGTGCCGAAGCGCTCGTTCACATAGGTGAACGGCGCGGCAATTGCCGTGCTCGCCGCGATCGCAGCGAAAAACGTCCCGAATGAAAAGAACCGCCGCATGTCTTGCCCCGAAGTCGATGACCGCACGGCAATTCTTGCACAGATCGGCGGGAAGATCAGCCGCCGGTGACGCTCATATGGCGCGATACCGATGGGCGGCTGGTGCGGCGGTCGATGATGAAGTCATGGCCTTTCGGCTTGCGGCCGATCGCTTCGTCTATCGCTTCGGCGACCAGCTCGTTGCCTTCGGAGGCGCGCAAGGGCGCGCGCAGGTCAGCGGCATCTTCCTGGCCCAGGCACATATAGAGGGTGCCGGTGCAGGTCAGCCGGACGCGGTTGCAGCTTTCGCAGAAATTATGCGTCATCGGCGTGATGAAGCCGAGCCGTCCGCCGGTCTCGGCGACCTGGACGTAGCGGGCCGGGCCGCCGGTCTTGAAGGGAATGTCGGTCAGCGTGAACTGGCGTTCCAGCGACGCGCGCAGCAGCGACAGCGGCAAATACTGGTCGGTGCGGTCGGCATCGATCTCGCCCATCGGCATGGTTTCGATGACCGTCAGGTCCATGCCGCGGCCATGCGCCCAGCGCATCATCTCGGGCAGCTCGGCGTCGTTGAAATCCTTCAGCGCCACCGCGTTGAGCTTGACCTTCAGCCCCGCCGCCTGCGCGGCATCGATGCCTTGCATGACCTTGTCGAGATGGCCCCAGCGGGTGATCTTGTGGAACTTGTCGGCATCGAGCGTATCGAGCGACACGTTGATGCGCTTCACGCCGCAATCGGCGAGTTCGGCGGCAAAGCGCGACAGCTGCGAGCCGTTGGTGGTCAGCGTCAGTTCTTCCAGCGCGCCGCTGGCGAGATGCCGCGACAGCTGGCGCACCAGATGCATGATGTTCTTGCGCACCAGCGGCTCGCCGCCAGTCAGGCGCAATCGCCTGACGCCCTTTTCGATGAAAACCGTGCACAGCCGATCGAGCTCTTCCAGCGACAGCAGGTCCTTCTTCGGCAGGAAGGCCATGTCCTCGGCCATGCAATAGGTGCAGCGGAAATCGCAGCGGTCGGTGACCGACACGCGGAGATAGCTGATCGTGCGGCCGAAAGGATCAATCATGTCCATGCAAGCGCTTCCCGTGGCCGTGAACGGCTTCGTTATATACCGCTATGTGATACGATCCGGCCATTCATTCAAGATACCGCCTCTCGATCTTTGGTAACACCCCTCAGCCGACATCGCATGTCGGTCGGTCTCATCAGGTCTTTTCCCGTTTGGCGAAGCGGCGTAGGGAAAGGCGGATGAGACGGGATCGAACAGCATGACCGCACCGAAAGAGCTCAGGGTCTCCAAGGACCGCAAACTTTTGTCCGTCACCTTTCCCGACCATCGGCCGTTCGAACTGCCGGCGGAACTGCTGCGCGTCGCCTCGCCATCGGCCGAAGTGCAGGGCCATTCGCCGGATCAGCGGGTGACGGTCCCCGGCAAGCGCAATGTCGCAATCCTCAAGATCGAGCCAGTCGGCAACTACGCCGTGCGCATCACCTTCGACGATTTCCACGACACCGGCATCTTCACCTGGAATTACCTGCATACGCTCGGCCACGAGAAGGATGCGCGCTGGGAAGCCTATCTCGCGGAGCTTGCGGAAAAGGGCCTGAGCCGGGACCGCTAAAATTGATTCCCCTCGCTGTCGTCAAAACGTCATCGATATGGCGTAGCGCCGGCAAAAGTTTGGAGGCGAAAACATGTCCGTCATCACCACGGTCGAGCAGCTCGAGGCGCTCTATGGCGTTCCAGGCGAGGCCTCGCTGGTCAAGGAACTCGACCAAATCATTCCCGAATATGCCGCCTTCATCGAAGCCTCGCCGTTCGTCGCGCTGGCGACCAGTGGCCCGGAGGGGCTGGACTGTTCGCCGCGCGGCGATCTCGCCGGCTTTGTGCGCATCCATGATCCGAAAACCCTGATGATGCCGGATCGTCGCGGCAACAACCGCGCCGATTCGCTGAAAAACATCATCCGCGACCCACGCGTCGGCCTGCTGTTCCTGGTACCGGGCTCCGGCACGACGCTGCGTGTCAACGGCCGCGCTCATATCACCACGGATACGGCGCTGTGCGCATCATTCACGGTGGACGGCAAGGCGGCGCGATCGGTAACCGTCGTCGACATCGATTCGGTCTATTTCCAATGCGCCCGGGCCATCGTCCGTTCCGAGCTCTGGAACGCGGCAAGGCACGTCGACCCGAAGTCGCTGCCGACGCCCGGACAAATCCTGGAAATCACCAGCCGCAGCAACATCGACGGCGAAACCTACGACAAGGAATGGCCGGAGCGGGCGAAGAAGACGATGTGGTAGGTCTGGCTGAAAGGTCGTCACGCCTCTTTTAGCACATCATAGATCTTGCGCATCTGCTCGCCGATCATGTCGCATTGTTCCGGCGTCGACTGGCTCATCGCCTTCTCGATCAGCGCCATATGCACTTTCAGCGCCTGCATCAGCAGCGCCTCGCCGGCCTCGGTGAGCGCGAGCCGCAGGATGCGCTTGTCCTTCTCATCACCTTCGCGGCGCAGCAGGCCGCGCGCCTCCAGCTGCGGCAAAAGCATGGTGATGTTGGAGCGGCCGACGAGCAGCTTGCGGGCAAGATCGTGCTGCGACATGCCGGGGTGGCGATAGAGGTTCATCAGCACGTCGAGCTGCGCCGGTTTCAAATCGAGCGGTGCAAGCTTCACCGCGAGCGTGCGCTCCAGCACATGGCATGCGCGCGCCACCGCGACCCAGTTGCGGAAACGGGGGTTGTCCCAAGGCAGCTCTTGTTTATTGTTCATCTTTGAACTATTATGTTCATGCTTGAACGTATGGATGGATTTTCACTATGGCATCATTCGGGCTGAAGGTCATCCGGGGCGTGTTCGGTGCGGCAGAGCGTGTCGCGCCGCGGCTTAGCGGACGCGCGGCGTTCGAATTGTTCTGCCGCACCCCGAATGTCAAGGTGCTCAGCGATGGCGAGCGCCGCGCTGTCGAGCGTGCGGCCGGGTTCATGACCGAGGCGCGACATCACCGACTGAAGACCGCGACCGGCTGCGTCATGGTGCACGAGTTCCGGCCCGAGCCGGGCAGGGCGGCCGCCGGCACGGTGCTCGTCGTCCATGGCTGGCGCTCGCGCACCGAATATATGCGCGCCTTGATCGAAGGCTATCGCGCCGCCGGCTACCGGGTCGTTTCGCTTGACCTGCCCGGCCACGGCCAGTCGCAGGGCCGGCGCCTGAACATGGTCAATGCCGTGGATGCGGTGCGAATTGCCGGCGAATGGTTCGGCCCCTTCGTGGCGGCGGTCGGCCATTCCTTCGGCGGCGCCGTCGCCGCCAATGCCATCGCCGGTTCGGTCAAGAACATTCCGCCGCTGGCGGCCGGACGCCTGGTGCTGATCGCGGCGCCAAGTTCCCTGCCGGCGATCTTTGCCGACTTCAGTCATATGTTGAATGTCGGCCCGCGCTCGCAAGCCGCCATGGCGGACCGGGTCGAGCATCTTTCCGGCCGGCCGCTGCACGAATTCACCGGCGACCGTCAGCTCGCCCAGGCGCCGGTGCCGACCCTGGTCATCCATGCGCAGGACGATCGCGAAGTGTCGGCCGATCATGCAAGGCGCTATGCCGGCGCCGGCGGCCATGTGCGGCTCTACTGGGCCGACGGGCTCGGCCACCGCCGTATTCTCGCCGACAAGGGCGTGGTCGAACGCGCGGTCGGCTTCGTGACGCATCGCGAGCCATTGCTGCTGCACTGAGCGGCGGTCGAGATTATTTCTTCTTCTCGCCGGGTTCGACCGGCAGTCCGGCGGCCTTCCAGGCGGTGTAGCCGCCAAGGATGTGCTTGACCGGCGAAAGCCCCATGTCCTGCGCCGTCTTTGTGGCCAGCGCCGAGCGCCAGCCGCCGGCGCAGAAGAACACGAAGCTCTTTCCCGAGGCGAAGAACGGCTTGTGGTAAGGGCTTTCGGGGTCGATCCAGAACTCCAGCATGCCGCGCGTGACATGCTTGGCGCCGGGAATCTTGCCGTCGCGTTCCACTTCGCGTGGATCGCGCAGATCGACGAAGATCGTGTCTTCATCGTCGAGCAGCCCGGCCGCTTCCTCCGGCGAAACCACCTCGATCACGGCGTTCGCCTCGTCCAGCAGCTCGCGATAACCCTTTTTCACACTCTCATCCCTCCCGGCCTTGCCGGCCCTAGCATTGCTGGCCTCCCGGCCTTGCCGGCCCTAGCATTGCTGGCAAGTCAGAATTTCGAGCACACCAGCCGGCGTTTGTCACGCCGCGTTGCCGCCGGCCAGCGTCCTCCAGGCCGCCATGGCCCCGGCAACCGTCGCCAGCAGGGCATCGTGCGAGGCGCCGTCGCGTGCCTGGATCGACATGCCGTGCTGGACCGTGGCGAAGAAAGTCGCGGCGGCGCTCGCATCGAAATTCGCCGGCAATTCGCCTTCGGCAACGCCGCGCTCGAGACGCTTCTGCAGGGCGGTGTGGTTTTCGGCACGGCGACGGCGCAGATCGGCGCAGATGGCGCCTCGGCTCGAATCCTGATGCAGCGCGCCGAGCGTGATCAGGCAGCCCTGCGGACGATCGCTCTGCGCATAGGCCTTCGCCGTCAGGCACAGGAATTGTTCGATCGCCTGCCGCGCGGTCGGAGCTTCCTCCAGCGCCAGCCAGATGTCGGCACCCTCGGTGTGCGAGTAAAAATCCGTCGCCTCGAGGAACAGCGCCTCCTTGCTGCCGAAGGCGGCATAGAGGCTGGGCGAGTTGATGCCCATGGCGGCGGTCAGATCGCTCATCGATGCGCCTTCGTAGCCACGCGCCCAGAACACCTGCATAGCGCGGCGCAGGGCTGCGGTTCGATCGAAGGTGCGGGGGCGGCCTCGTTCCGACATGATGATCTTTTCTGTGTTGATCGATACATAATTAAGTTGACGCCGGTGGGCAAGGCTGACAGATATTTATGTATCGATCGTTACAAAAGGAGAAATCGATGTCTTCCAGCAAATTGAACGGCAAGGCCGCGCTCGTCACCGGCGGCAGTCGCGGCATCGGTGCGGCGATTGCGCGACGGCTCGCGGCCAACGGCGCCAGTGTCGCTCTGACTTATGTGCATGGCGAGGAGCAGGCTCGCTCGGTTGTGGCCGAAATCGAGGCCAAGGGCGGCCGCGCCATCGCGATCAGGGCCGACAACCGCGATGCGGTGGCCATAGACAAGGCCGTCGACGACGCAGTGACCGCTTTTGGCCGGCTTGACATCCTGGTCAACAGCGCCGGCATCTGGCGGGCCGCCCCCATCGACACGCTGTCGCTCGCAGATTTCGACGAGACCATGGAGGTCAATCTCCGGGGCCCGTTCATCGCTTCCAAGGCCGCGGCCGTGCATATGGGTGAGGGCGGCAGGATCATCTCGATTGGCAGCAACCTTGCCGAGAGGGCGACCGACGGCAGCCTCACGGCCTATTCAGCCAGCAAGGCGGCGCTGGTCGGCCTGACCAAGGCGCTGGCGCGCGACCTCGGCCCGCGCGGCATCACCGCCAACGTCGTCCACCCCGGTTCGACCGACACCGACATGAACCCGGCCGACGGCCCGCATGCCGAGCATCAGCGCCGGAAGATGGCAACACAGCGTTTCGGCAAGGCCGATGACATTGCCGGCATGGTCGCCTGGCTTGCAGGCCCTGAAGGCCGCTTCGTCACCGGCGCTGCCCTGACCATCGATGGCGGCGCCAACGCCTGATCCCGAGAGATTTCCGGCTGGGGCGGAACAACCCTCCGCTCCAGCCGTCACGATCTTGTGAAACCGTTCTGCAACAGGCTTTCCAAAATTTATGAAAGCTTAACGAAATCGGTATGAATCAGTATAGTCGCGCCTTACATCCGCCATGCGGTGAGCGGGACGATCTAGCGTGCGGAACGGGAACCGGTTGCGGCCGGAGCGGGTGATTCATGAAATTCCTCGGAAACAAAGCAACCGTGATGCCGCTGATGGCGATCACGGCAACGCTGGCTTTCGGTGTACCCCAGGCAGGCGCGCAGGGGCTGTTCGACATGCTGTTCGGCGGCGGCGTCAAGCATGCGCCGAAAGGCGAGTTTCCGCCTCCGCCACCGAAGCACAAGCCAAAGCCGAAGGCTCCGGCCAGCGGTGGCGGTGGCGGTGGCGGTGCGAGAATCAGCAGCCCATCCTACTACACCTACAAGGCCGACCGGCTGGTTCGCGTCGACTTCTCGGCGCTGGCCCCGACGCCAGAGCCGGCGACGCCACAGGATGCGGCTTTCGTGCCGTCGGCAACGGGCGCCGCGTTTCGTGATGCGGTTGCCAGCTTGGGTGACTACGAACTCTTAGCCGAGCCCGACATCGCCAAGGCGCTGATCGCGTATTACTCGGCCAATCCGGATTTCATCTGGATAAGCGGAACCAGCCTCAACAGCCGCGCGCAGGATGCGGTGCGGGTGCTTGGCGAGGCTTCAAGCTATGGTCTCACGCCCGCCGACTATACGGTCGAAGTGCCCGCTGCCGGCGCATCGTCGTCCGATGCCAATACGCAACTGAAAGAGCTCGTCCGTTTCGAGATGGCGCTTTCCGCGCGTGTGCTGCGCTATGCCCACGACGCCCAGAACGGCCGCGTCGATCCCAACCGCATGACCGGCTACTATGATTTCCCGGCCAAGCCGCTCGACTTGCAAGGCGTGCTGAGGACGCTGGCGCATACCCAGCAAGTGCGCACCTATCTCGAGTCGCGGCATCCGCAGAATGCGGAATACCAGGCGCTGCGTGTCGAACTCGAATCGCTGCAGGCCAGTGCGGAAAACGAAATCGTCGTCGACCCCAAGCTGTTGCTGAAGCCGGACGAAACCAGTCCCGAACTGCCGAAGCTCTTGACCTTGATCGCGCGCAATATCGATGACGATATGGGCGGCGCCTATGGCGAAATCCTGTCCAGGCTGGCCACCAGCGAGGTTTATGTTCCGGAACTGGTTCCGGTCATCAAGGCGGTGCAGCAGAAGGCAGGCATGAAGGGCGACGGCGTCATCGGCCCGCGCACCGTCGCGACGTTGGCCGGAACATCCAAGGCCGACAAGCTGCTGAAGGTGGAAGTGGCGCTGGAGGAACTGCGCTGGCTGCCCTCCGATCTTGGCAGTCCGCGCGTCTTCATCAACCAGCCAGCCTTCACCGCAAGCTACATCGACAATGGCGAGGAAAAGCTCAAGACGCGTGTCGTCGTTGGCCGGACCACCAACCAGACCTCTTTCTTCTACGACCAGATCAAGCAGGTCGATTTCCATCCCTATTGGGGCGTGCCGCAGTCGATCATCGTCAACGAGATGCTGCCGAGATTGCGCAACGATCCGGGCTATCTCGACCGGGCCGGCTACGAGGTGACGGATTCGCGCGGCAAGCGCATTCCTTCGTCGGCGGTCAATTGGGGCGCCTATGGCTCCAACATCCCCTACAGCGTTCGCCAGCAGCCGAGCGAGGCCAACGCGCTGGGCGAGTTGAAGATCCTGTTCCCCAACAAGCACGCGATCTACATGCACGACACCCCGCAGAAATCATTCTTCCAGCGGGATATGCGCGCGCTCAGCCATGGCTGCGTGCGGCTGCAGGACCCGCGCGGCATGGCGGCGGCGGTGCTTGGCACCTCCGTGGACTATATCGCCGAGAAGCTGAAGCACGGCCACTCGACCGAGAACGTGACACGCACGATCCCGGTCTATGTCGCCTATTTCACCGCCTGGCCCGATCTGTCCGGCAAGGTCGAATATTTCGGCGACGTCTACGACCGCGATTCGCGCCTGAAGCAGGCTCTGGACGCTACGGAGGCGGTTCGCTCGCCTTTGAGTTGATCCAGGACTTCGGTAGACCGTTAACTCATAAATACGGAATGACCGAAAGCGGAAAGGCGGCTGAGAGGGAACGAGGAGCGGCGGCTACCGTTATCGAACAAGCTCAAAACGCAACTGTGATCCTGTTTCGGTAGGGACGAACGATGTTGAGCGATCGAAGCGATTCTGCGACGGTGTTTTGCCATCGTCGGCATTCTGCCGATGGCTGACGAAGGTCGACCAAGCTACGGAAGTGGGCACGTTTCGCTTCAGCGTTCAGATGGAAGACGCGCAACCGTTGGCACGACACCATAGCGACGATGCCAACGACTTCGGGCCTTCATTCGCGATCACACGGCCACAAAAGGGGCCCTGACCTACTCGCGAAATGGTCACTAACGGAGGCGCCTATGTCGAGCCATTATGCGATTCTCGAAGCCCCTCCACGCTGGGCCTGGCGACCGACGGTGTGGAGCGCTTGCCTGACCGGCTCCTGGACCTTGCCTTGCGGAGCGCATCCAGGCGCGCCGCGCCGGGCGGCTGGCTGTGCCTGCGAAGGACCCGACGCCCGATCCCGAGACCGGCACCCTGACGCCAGGGCAATTGCGCAGTGGTCGCCCCAGCTCGCCGACGCCGTGGAAGCGGTGCTTGACGCAGGCGGGTTTCCAGTGGTGCTGGGCGGCGATTGCACGATCGTGCTGGGCTCGGCGCTCGCGTTTCGACGACGCGGCCGCTACGGCTTGCTCTTCATTGACGGCAACGCCGATTTCTTCCAGCCAGAGGCGGAACCCAATGGTGAGGGCGCCTCGATGGACCTCGCCTTCGTCACCGGCTACGGTCCATCGCTCCTGACCGACATCGAAGGTCGCGGTCCTCTGGTCCGCCCTGAAGACGCTGTCGCCTTCGCGTATCGCGATCACAAGGATCAGGAGGAGTACGGAAGCCAGCCGCTCCCCGAAGAGCTCAAGGTGCTTGACCTTCCCGCTGTGCGCGCCACGGGCATCGAGGCCGCCGCACGCGAAGCGATCGATCACCTGACGAGAGCTGAATTGGACGGCTTCTTCATCCATCTCGACGCCGACTGTCTCGACGACGTCATCATGCCAGCTGTCGATTTTCGCGTGCTAGGCGGGTTGTCGTGGGACGAGCTGACGGCTGCGCTCCGGCTTGCCTTGGCGAGCGGCAAGGCAGTCGGCCTCGAGATCACCATCTACAATCCGCGCCTTGATGAGGACGGCAGCGCCGGACGCGGCCTCGCCGACGTACTGGCCGCTGCGCTCGGAACAGCAGCGCCATGACGACGAGCTATGGCTGCTCTCAGGCAGCAAGGCGCACTGAGCGACCGATTTGAGATCGTTTTCCGACTGGCGGCTTTCATAATGCGGCGGAATCTGTTTCTTTCAGGCTCGGCATGAGCCGATATGCCGGGCTCGCGATTGTGAGCCTGCAAGCTAGTAGCGCTGGAACAATGGCCGCCGGAAGCCGGCGTCGCGCCCGGCGATCAGCCAATAGAGCAACCCGGCGACAAGTCCGGCAGCGGCAATGATGCCGATGTCGACCCAACGCTCCGGGTCCATATCCTCCGGTGCACTCGGCCAGATCAGGGCGAAACCGCCGACCGCGGCGCCGGCGCCGAAAACCATGTGCAGCAGGACATTGCGCAACGAGAAGAACTCGGCGATCAGCGCGAAGATCAGCGTCTGCAGCGCGGTCACCACGATGGTCAGGAAATAGACGAACATGCCGAGCGGCGGCACCAGCAGCACCGCGATCGGCGAAACGCCCATGACGTCGAAATAGCTGGGCGCGTTGGGCAAGGAGCTGAGCACGCCATAGATCACCGCGATGGCGATCAGGCCGACCAGCACCGACACGAAGTAGCCGGCCAACATCATCAATATGCGCTTCATCACGTGCTTTGCCGTCGCCATCCCCATCCCCCAATGCGGCGCCCAGAGCAATTCCAGGAAAAGTGTGAAACGGTTTCCGTCCGGAATTGCGCCAAAACAAAGAGTTAGAGCGGTTCACCGTTTCCATGAAGCGGTGAACTGCTCTGGCGCACAGTCAGCCATCAAAGCGACGCTGACGCAAGGGGAGGCGCCCGCGCCGGGAATGGCCGCTGACACGGCCGGGAACGAAATGTCTGCCGGCGAACCCTATTTCGGCTCCGCCGTCACAGGATCGTAGGTGATTTCGACCTTCGCCTTGTCCGCCGTGTAATAGGTGACGGTGTAGGCGCCGCTGTCCCAGTCGACCTCGTCCACATAGCGAAAGCCGTCGCGCTGCTCGACCTTGGCGATGATCTCGGACAGCTTCTTGGCATTGGGCGGCGGCAGCGGCTTGTCGTCCGCGGCCAAGGCCGGCGCGCCGGCGAGAAGAACGGCGACGCTGGTCGCCGGCAGAAATCTGGACATGGCTTTCCCTCAAGTTTTCGTCGGAGAGAAACTCGCTGGCGTGCCGGTTTGTTCCGCAGCCGGAATGCGTGCCGATTCAGTCCACAGGTTTGCAGCTGCCCGAATAATGGGCCGCCGCCCGCTTGACTTACGCAGCGCGTCGTTGAGCGGGGTGGAGACCTGAACGGGTTCGACGAGGGTCGACGGCGGTCACGATGCTGTGGTGGTGATCGCAATAGACGCGATCCGCCGAAGTTGGCCCAGCACAGAAACGATAACCGCCGGGCACTGACCGGTCTTCGCTCACCGGGAAGCGGCACTGATAGACGCCTAGCTGAATGAGGGGGACGTCTTTCGAAATCGGTCTGATATTTTCAGGCATGGTTTTTCAGGTTCCTGGTTCATAGCCATTGCCGGCCGATGGCCGCAAAGCGACCGTGTCAAGGCGAGCTTCTCTCGTTTTGGAGGGCTGTGGATCACCATATGGTGTTGGTCGCAGCGTCAATGAAGCCCGAAACCCTGCATTTCGGAAGTCAATCATTGCGACTTAAGGCCACACCAGCTGCTGGGCGGGCGGGCTACGGAAGCGAATACATCTGTCAGCAGAAGTGTGGTCGCGTCCCCGAGCATCTCTGCGAACCGCTTCGCCGGTGCTATGGTGTGCCTGCATGATCAGGCAGCAGGGATATGAGCCATGCCCGAAGTCACCCGCCGTACACTTCTTGCGTTCACCGCCGTGGCCTCAGTCATTGAACCGACATTTGCTGAAGGGGAAGGGGCCTCACCCGGATTGCGGGCGCTGATCGGAGCCCATGAAGCCACCTATGTCGGGCTTCACAGGGTTGTTCATCAAGCGGGCAGTAGCAGCCACGAACGCAAGAGGGCAGACCGGATTGAACAGGAAGCACTGCTGGCCATCTGCTCCTATCCTGCGATCAGCCGAGGCGATCGCCGGGCCAAGGCCGATTACCTGTTGACCGCCGAGGCTCGGGGTGAACTCGACCTGGAAGAGCACATGCAGGCCATCCTGCACTCGATGAAGCGCTGATCGCGGCTGGTGCATCTCCACCAGACATCGCCAACTGCCGTAAGGATTTTGGTGGGCGATGCAGGGATTGAACCTGCGACCCCACCCGTGTGAAGGGTGTGCTCTCCCGCTGAGCTAATCGCCCGCTCGTTGCCCAAAGGCCAAGCGAGCCGCGATATAAGGGAGGCGGGTGCGGGAAGTCAAGGCGGTGTTCGGCGTTCCGACAGGATCGGATTGTCGGCCTATCCGGCCTTGTCTCGACGAGACGTGGCCGCTTCCAAAGGCAATCGAATATAGGTTCTTGCGAAGAGGACCCCCACCCTAGCCCTCCCCACAAGGGGAGGGAAGCTGCCGCGCTCTCGCCTTTTGCGTCGAGAACGTTGGAAATCTGCTGATATCAGCGCCGACGGAATCTCCTCCCCCTTTGTGGGGAGGGGTTAGGAGTGGGGGTATTCGTAGGGCGCAAGCCTTTGCCCATATGCGATTGCCTGCGCCACTCCCCGTCACTACCCGGCGGCGGCAATCAGCTTCTGCGCCAGACCGAGCGTCAGGGCGTCGAAATGCGAGATCACCGCCGAGGGCTCGAATTCGCTGACATGCCGGTCGGTGTAGCCGAAATCGACCGCCACCACCGGGATGCCGGCGGCTTTCGCCGTGTCGATGTCGGTTTGCGAATCGCCGACCATCAGCGCGCAGTGCGGGTCGCCACCGGCCAGCTTGATGGTCTCGATCAGATGGCGCGGGTCGGGCTTGCGGAAGGCGAACGTGTCCTGTCCGGCGATGGCCGCGAAATGCCTGGACAGGCCGAGCGCCTCGATCAGCGCCAGCGAGTTGGCTTCGTATTTGTTGGTGCAGATGGCCAGGAGATAGCCGGCCTTTTCGAAGCGCGCGATCGCCTCGACGACACCGGGGTAGGGGCGCGATTTGCCGGGGATGTTGATTGTGTAGTGGTCGAGGAACAGTTTCAGCAGCCGGTCGTGCTCCGCGACATCGAGCGATCGCTGATGGGCGGCGTGCGCCCGCTCGATCATCACCCGGCCGCCGTGACCGACAAAACGCCTGAAGCCGGCTTCGTCGACCGCCGCGATCTCGCTGGCGGCCAGGCTGTGGTTCAGGCTGTCGAGCAGGTCCGGCGCTGTGTCGATCAGCGTACCGTCGAGGTCGAACACGATGATCGGTCGGGTCATGGTCTGTCCTGGGCAGGTGTGCAATGGGCAGGCGATAGCGGCTGCGGCGCGTCAAGGCAAGCGCGGGGCCAGTTCGTTCAGGCGGGGCCTGCCCATCAGGCCGGGCATTCGCGGCGGGCCGTCCTATATGAAAAAACCCGCCTCGACGGCGAGTTGTTGGCACAAATCAGCACCATGGACAAAAATGTAGCATAGCTGCCCTCACCGGTCAAGGAAATAATTCCTACACAGGCATCACCTGGAGAAGCGCCGTCCAGGGCTTTGACCGGACCGGCAAAAATGCTACGAGCCCGGCAGCGAATTTCCGGGGCAATTACCGACATGGATGCAAGGCAATTGAAGGTCGAAGCCGCGCGCGCCGCACTTGCCCATGTGGGCGACGGCATGCGGCTCGGCATCGGCACCGGCACCACGGCCGAAGAGTTCGTGCGGCTGCTTGCCGAAAAGGTCGCCACCGGCATGACCATCATCGGCGTGCCGACTTCGGAGCGCACCGCGTTGCTCTGCCGCGAGCTTGGCGTGCCGCTGTCGACGCTGGAGGAAACGCCAGAGCTCGATCTCACCGTCGACGGCGCCGACGAAGTCGACCCGGAACTGACCTTGATCAAGGGCGGCGGCGGCGCGCTGCTGCGCGAGAAGATCGTCGCCGCGGCGTCCCAGAGCATGATCGTCATCGCCGACCGCTCCAAGATGGTCGAGACGCTCGGTCGTTTTCCGCTGCCGATCGAGGTCAATCCGTTCGGCCTGCGCGCCACTGAAATCGCGGTTGCCACAGCGGCTGAAAAGCTCGGTCTTTCCGGGCCGGTCACATTGAGGATGACGGGGGGGCAGGCTTTTGTTACAGACGGCGGCCATTTTATCCTCGATGCATCTTTTGGCCGCATTCCGGATACAAGAGCGCTTTCGAATGCTCTCCACGCCATTCCGGGCGTGGTCGAGCATGGTCTTTTCATCGGGCTGGCTTCAGCGGCCATCATCGCCGGCGGCGACGGTATCCAAACCGTCCATGCCGCCCGAAAACCAGGGAGTTCTACCGATCATGACGTTGCATAACCGGGTTCGCAGCCTTTCCGTCCTTCTGGCGGCCTCGGCCGTTTTCGCCTTCTCTTCGCCGGCGTTTTCGCAGGATGTCACGGATTCGCACCTGAAGGCCGCCCGCGCGGCGGTCGCTGCGATCCACGCGACCGACCCGTTCGACAACATCCTGCCGCAGGCAGCCGCGGCGCTCGAATCGCAGCTGATCCAGAAGAACCCGGACATGCAGGAACTGATCGGCAAGACGATCAGCGAGAAGGCGCTGGCGCTGGCCTCGCGCCGCGCCGACCTCGAGAAGGAAGCAGCACTCGCCTACGCGAAAGTGTTCTCCGAAAAGGAACTGGCCGACATCGCCGCCTTCTACAATTCCGATTCGGGCAAGAAGCTGCTCGATAGCGGCCCGACGGTGACCCGCGAACTGGTCAAGGCAGCCGACATCTGGCAGAACGGCCTCGGCCGCGATCTCGCCCAGCAGGTTGGCGAAACGCTGGCCGCCGCCGCCAAGGCAAAGGCGCAGGCAGCACCTGCCGCGCCCGCCGACGGAGCCGCCGCTCCGGCCGATGGCGCAGCGCCCGCCGATGGCGCGGCCCCCGCGGACAACAACTGATCCCGCATTTCAAATGGCCTTGCGGCCTCCCGCGAAAGCCCGGCCTGTCCGGGCTTTTCTTTTGACGGTTTGCGGCCTACCTGTCTGACACATTTCTGAAGCTTGGGAGCCGCGTCATGGCCGGTTACGACTACGATCTTTTCGTCATCGGCGGCGGTTCGGGCGGGGTCAGGGCGGCGCGTGTCGCCGCGGCTCTCGGCAAGCGTGTCGGCATCGCCGAGGAATACCGCTATGGGGGCACCTGCGTCATCCGCGGCTGCGTGCCGAAAAAGCTCTATGTCTATGCCTCGCAATTTCCCGAGCACTTTGCCGACGCCGCCGGCTATGGCTGGACGGTGCCGGAAGCCAGTTTCGACTGGCAGACGCTGGTCGCCAACAAGGATCGCGAGATCAGCCGGCTGGAGGCGATCTACGTCAGGAACGTCGAGGGCGCCGGCGGCGAGACCTTCCACTCGCGCGCCATGATCGTCGATCCGCATGTCGTGCATCTCCTGGGTGAGGATCGCACCGTCACAGCAGACCAGATCCTGATTGCCACGGGCGGCCGCCCGGCGCCGCATCCGGCGCTGCCCGGCCATGAACATTGCATCTTTTCCAACGAGGCTTTCGACCTCAAGGAATTGCCCAAGGCGATCATGATCGAGGGCGGCGGTTACATCGCTGTCGAGTTCGCCAACATTTTTCACGGTCTCGGCGTCGACACCACGCTGGTCTATCGCGGCAAGGAGATCCTCAGCCGGTTCGACATGGACCTGCGGCGCATGCTGCACGAAACGATGGAAAAGAAGGGGATAAGAATCCTCTGCCATTCCGTGTCCGAATGGATCCGCAAGCGGCCGGACGGCCGGCTCGACGCGCTCGTCAGCGGCGGCGAGGTGCTGACCGTCGACCAGGTGATGCTGGCCATCGGCCGCATTCCCAATACCGAGAATATGGGCCTGGAAGGCATCGGACTGGAGATGACCAAGACCGGCGCGATCGCCGTCGACCAATATTCCCGTACCAACATCGACAGCATCTGGGCGATCGGCGACGTCACCAACCGCGTGCAGCTGACGCCGGTGGCGATCCACGAGGCGATGTGTTTTATCGAAACCGCCTTCAAGGGAAATCCAACCGCGCCCGATCACGAGACGATCGCGACCGCCGTCTTTTCACAGCCGGAGATCGGCACTGTCGGCGTGTCGGAGGACGACGCCGTCAAACGCTTCCCCGACATCGAGATCTACCGCGCGACATTCCGGCCGATGCGGCACACCCTGTCCGGGCGGGATGAGAAGATGCTGATAAAGCTGGTGGTCGACGGCGCGTCGAAGAAAGTGCTTGGCGCCCACATATTGGGGCCGGACGCCGGCGAGATGGCGCAGCTTCTCGGCATCCCGCTGAAGGCAGGCCTGACCAAGGACGATTTCGACCGCACGATGGCCGTGCATCCGACAGCGGCGGAAGAACTGGTCACCATGTACAAGCCGACCTATCGCGTGAAGGACGGCGCGCGGGTGGATTGACGGCAAAGCCGGACTGCGGGACTCCGCCGCAGCAAGGTATTTGCCACGGCGGAGATAAGGAAGCGGCTACAGCAGCGTGCCGCGCAGGATCACCAGCGCCACCGAGAAGTAGATCACCAGCCCGGTGACATCGACCAGCGTGGCGACGAACGGCGCCGATGCGCTGGCAGGATCGAAGCCGATGCGTTTCAAGGCGAACGGCAGCATCGAGCCCGACAGCGAACCGAAGGTGACGATGCCGACCAGGGCCGCGCCGACCGTCGTGGCGATCAGCGGCCAGTGCGGGCCATAATCGTAGAAGCCCATATATTGCCACAGCGCAATGCGGCAGACGCCGACTACGCCGAGCATGGCGCCCAGCACGAGACCGGTGGGCAGCTCGCGCAGCGCCACCCGCCACCAGTCGCCAAGACCGATCTCGCGCAGCGCCAGCGCGCGGATGACCAGCGAGGTCGCCTGCGAGCCGGAATTGCCGCCCGAGCTCATGATCAGCGGGATGAACAGCGTCAGCACGATCGCCTTCTCCAGCTCGCCCTCATAGCTCTGCATCGCGTTGGCCGTCAGCATCTCCGAGATGAACAGCGCGCACAGCCAGCCGCCACGTTTCTTGATCATGGCGAGGAAGCTCATCTTCATGTACGGCTCGTCCAGCGCCTCCATGCCGCCGAAACGGTGCACATCCTCGGTCGTCTCCGCGATCATCGTGTCGATGATGTCGTCGATGGTGACGATGCCGAGGATCTTGCCGTGGTCGACGACCGGAACGGCGAGCAGATCGTATTTGGAGATCGTCTGCGCCAGGGTTTCGCGATCGGTCAGCGGTCCGACCGTCACCGGAAGATGATCCGGCGCCACCGTCATGATCGAATCGCCGGGCTCACCGGTGATCAGCCGGCGCAGGCCCGTCGAGCGCACAAGCAGGTGCGTTTGCGGATCGACGATATAGATCGCATACACGGTCTCGCGCGTCCGCTCCACCTTGCGGATGTAGTCTAGCGTTTGCCCGACGGTCCAGTCCGAGGGCACGCTGACGAACTCCGTCGTCATGATCGATGCGGCGCTGCCTTCGGGATAGCCGAGGATGGAGAGCAGCGTTGCGCGCAGCGGCGGTGCAAGCCCGCCAAGCAGCTCGGAACGGGCCGGCTCTTCCAGCTCGCGCAGGATGTCGGCGGCACGGTCGACCGACATCGCGGTGAGCAGCTTGCCCGCCTTGGCGCGCGGCAGCGCCTCCATGAGTTCGGACGCGCCGTCGAGTTCCGGCTGATCGAAGATCTCGACCAGACGTTCGAACGTCACTTCACAGAGCAGTTCCGTCGCGGTCTCTCGAGGCTCCCTGTTCAGGGCCTCGACAATGTCGGCGACGTGATCGTTGGCTAGGATACGGGCAATCGCGACGGCCTCGTCGCTGGCTACGGCGGTAAATTCGTTCATGGCTCACTCCTTGCCGTCCGGCAGGACATGAACCATGTGAGGTCACGTCAGGGCGGACGGCTGTTGCGTTCGACTGTGACTGTCGCCAGGCATGGCGCGGTGACCTTTCCGCTTGCGGGTTCGCGTTTTTACTATCTGCAAGCGGGCGCAACATAGGAGCGCGCCTTGCCGTGTCAATCGCGGTGAGGAGGGAAAACGCCGACGAGCGGCCGAGATCGCGAGACTGTGATCGCCGGCCGCCGTGCGACTACGCAGACCGGGGTGGAATAACCGTTATTTCTGCTTCAGCCGGCGCGAGAAGCGCAGCCACTTGTCCTCGACCGGCCTTGGGGCCGGCCTTGGCTGCACGAGAATGGTGGTGAGCTCGACGGGCAAGGTCGGAACCAGCGGCTTCTTGGTGGCGACGCCGTCGGCGATCGCGACGATGCTGTGATAGAATTCGCTGCCCGTCATCGATCTTGGCGCAACCGCCTCGTGCATGACGCTGATCACCGTGACATCGGGGCAGTTGTCCTTGATGGCCTGGTGGAAGGCGACCTTGCCGTCGGGGTCGAGCGCGCCGGTCGCCTCGTCGAGGAACAGCAGCCCCGGCTGCTGCAGCACGATGCGGGCCACCACCAGCTTCTGTTTCTGGCCGCCCGACAGCACCTGGTCCCAGCTTTTGCCTTCGCGGCTTTCGTCGGCCATATGCTCGATAAAGTCGCCGAGCCCCGCCTTGTGCAGCGCCGACGCGACCTGCGCGTCGCCATGGTCGCGCTCGGAGCCCGGAAGGCAGACCAGTTGCTTCAGCGTCACCTGCTGCAGCTTGACCTCCTGGGCGGCATAGAAACTCTTGACGCCCTCGGGGAAGACGATGGTGCCGCGGCCATAGGGCCACAGGCCGTTGATCGCCTTGATCAGCGAAGTCTTGCCGCAGCCGGACTCGCCTTTCAGGAAAGTCCATTCGCCGCGCCGGAAGCGCAGATTGGCGGCGCTGAGGAAGGGCGTCGCATCCTCGCCTTGATGCGCCAGTTCGAGCTTCTGGATGGTCAGGCCAAAAACCGGGTTCTGGCTGGTGTAGTGGAAATCGGAGCGGCCGGTCTGGCTGTAGAATTCCTGCGGATGCTGGACATTCTCGATCGCCTGCGCCAATTCGATGACGCGCTGGCTGTTGGCGCGCAACGTTGCGATGTTCGGCATGACGTGGATGAACCAGGAGCATTGACTGATCAGCGAATTGACCAGTTCGGAGCCGGTTATGTAGCCCTTGAGATCGAAACCGTTGTGGATGAACGGCACCAGGCCAGGTCCATAGGCGACAATGCGGGCGCCAATGAAATTGTAGATCAGCTCGAACGAATTGTAGCCTGTGTTGACGATATTCAGCCGCGCCCAAGTGCGGTCGATGTCGACATAAAGTCGATTGTGCATCGTCTTCTGCACATCCTCGCCTTGCGAGGCCGCGACATGGAAGCTGCGACGCAGAAAAGTGGTCAACTCGCCGCGATAGCTGCCTTCGGATTGCTGCATCCTGACGTTGAGCCGTTCCAGCAGACGACCCAGTTTGACCGCGATCCAAGTGTTCAGCGGCACGTAGGTGGCGACCGCCAGGAAAGCCAAAACCGCGCTGCCGTAGCTGCCGAGAAATTCCAGCCCTTTCACTTCCGCCGAGTTTTCAAGCAATTTCTGGCCGACGAAATAAAGCGATGTGGCAACACCCAGGACGCCCATGGCGAGGCCGATGGCTCCGCCGGTCATGTCCTTGATGGATTCCTGGACGCGCTGATCGATGTTGTCGGGAGCGGCATTGCCGGACGAACCATGCTGGGCGTGGAAATGCGTATGATTGGTGTCGAGCAGCGCTTCGTTGAAGCGGCTGTCCAGCCAGCCGCGCCATTTGCGGTGCAATGTCGCTGACACGAGGCTGCGGATGCCGGTGAAGCCGGCGTCCTTGAGCACGACCAGCAGCACCAGGACGCCGGCATTGACCAGCAGCGAGCGAAGCGGCGTGGTGTTGGCGGCGTCATGGAAGAAGGCGATCGAGTTGACCAGTTCGCCGGAGGCTTCGGCGAACCAAACACCGGCCTTGCTGGACAGCGCCGTGAGCAGTGCGATCACCAGCGTCAGCGTCCAGGCTTCCTTCCAGCGGTCGGAAACCCAGTAGGCCCGCATCAGGCCCCAGAAGCTGCGCATCGACGACACCGGCGTCAGAAGCGATCGCCCTGCGGCATCGCGAGGTGTTTTTTCCGGTACTGACTCTTGCGATGGTCTACCGACCCGAATCACGATCCCGCCCAAACCTTTTTTCTTTTGTTACGGATGGTAACACCAATTGATCATTTTCCATTAATTTAAAACCGGGCCGACCGGATTGCGCCGGCAGCCGTGGCCGTGAGGCAACAGATTACATGCTGAAATATAGCGACAACGATAGGCAAAAATCCGAATATTGCTTTTGATTTCAAATGCCTGATACATAGGGGGCGTGACGTTAGCGCGGCTTCCCTTAGGGAAGGTTTTCACACGGTTTTGTGAACTCAAAATCGTCCGGACCGAGCGCTTTTCTCAAAGCAGGTTGACCCGAACACCCGAAAATTTGCCGTTCGCGACCTCGCCGGGCGTGCCGTTGTCGTCCTTGCCGGAGGCAGGAGGTGACCGGAGAATCGGCCGAGCGGCGCTTCCTTGTCGGATCGGCTGAGGGACTGTGTTTGACAATTCATCCGCTTGGGATTGAACCTTGCCTGGCATCGTCGACACTCATGCATGTTCGGTTCTCCAACAAGGAAGCTCCCAATGCTTGCACGCGCGGCCGCAATCCTGTCCCTCTTCGCCTGGCTGCCCCTCGTACCTTTGGCGCATGCCGGCCAGCAGAGCATCCCGGCCAGCGCCGAAGGCCAGATCGAGTTCAACACGCCGTCCGGCAACATCGGCTGCATCTACACGCCCAAAGGCGGCACCGGCACCTATGAACCAAGGGATGGTGGCCCGGAGCTGAGCTGCTCGCGCGTCGAGCCAAGCTACGTCACGATTATCCTGGGTCCGAAGGGGCCAGCCACGCTGATCAAGAACCCAGGCGAGCAGGGCTGCTGCAGCGATGTCGACAAGCTTGGCTACGGCAACAGCTGGAGCGCCGGGCCGTTCTCGTGCCAGTCGTCAAGCAAGGGACTGACCTGCACGGCCACGAACGGCCATGGATTTTTCATCAGCAAGGCCAAGGCGACGGTGAAGTAACGCTTGCTGCTGTCGCGGAGAGGAGAGGGCGGTCGGCTCAGCCGGCCTTTTCCAGTTCGCCGCGCGCCTTGGCGGCCGCCACCTGGCGAATGGCATCGGCCAGCGTGTCGGCATCCTGCGCGCCCATGACCGCGTATTTGTCCTCGAGCAGGAAGCACGGTACACCAGAAATGCCCATGCGCGACGCGGTGGCGACCTCGGTGCGCACCGCCTCGACATCGGCCTCGGTCGGCAAAAGCGTGGCGACCACGGACGCATCCATGCCGGCCTCGCGCGCCGCCTCGACCAGCACGGCATGATCGCCAATGTTGGCGCCTTCCTCGAAATTCAACTGGAACAGCCGGCGCACAAGCCTGTTCTGAATGGCTTCGCCGGCGGCACCTGCCCAGCGGATCAGCCGGTGCGCATCCAGCGTGTTCGGCGCCACCTTGATGGCGTCGAAGGCGAACGAGATGCCTTCGACTTCGCCCAGCGGCTCGATGCGGGCGTGAATCTCGCGGATGCGCTCGTCGCTGCCGAATTTTGCCAGCATGTATTCGCGGCGGTCCTTGCCTTCGGGCGGAATGGTCGGATCGAGCTGGAACGGCCGCCAGCGGACATGCACGTCGACATCGCTGACGGCGGCGATTGCCCTGTCGAGCCGCTTCTGGCCGATGAAGCACCAGGGGCAGACGACATCGGATACCACATCGACGGTGATGGCGTTCAATTCGCTCATCTCGACCTCCTGATCCCTCAGTTGGGCTTGCGCCACCATGTTGGCAGTTGATACCCGAATATGGGCGTCTTTTGCGGATGTTCCAGGTAGTTCCAGTAGGCGATCCATTGCTGCGTGTTGTACTGCATCGGCACCATGTAGTTGCCGGAGATCAGCAGCCGGTCGAGAACGCGAACTGCGGCAACATAATCCTCCTTGGAGCGGGCGCGCAGCATCGCCTCGATCGCCGCGTCCACAGCCGGATCGGCGACGCCGGCGAGATTGAACGAGCCTTCCGTCCTGGCCGCGGCCGAACTCCAGCGCCCGCTCTGCTCGATGCCGGGCGACAACGAATTGTTGAAGCCGCTCGATCCGATCAGGACCTCGAAGTCGAAGCGCTGCTTGCGCGACTGGATCTGATCGCCGTCGAGGCTGCGAATGGTGAGATCGATGCCGATCTTCTCCAGCGTGCGCTGGTAGATGCCGGCAAGGCGCTCCTCGTCCTGCGACGCGGTCAGGATTTCGAAGCTGAAGGGTTTGCCTTCGGGATCGAGCATCGTTCCATTCTGCACGTGGTAGCCGACACTTTTCAAAAGATCGAAGGCTGCCTTCAGCACGCGGCGGTCCTGGCCCGATCCGTCGGTCACCGGCGGCCGCCATGTACCGTCCATGACATCGGCCGGCACGCGGCCGGGGTAGGGCGCCAGAAGCGCTTTCTCCTTGTCGTCCGCTGGATGGCCGAGCGCGGAAAGCTCGGAGTTTTGCCAATAGCTCATTGTCCGCGCGTACTTGCCGCCGAACAGGTTCTTGTTGGCCCATTCGAAGTCATAAAGCATACCGAGCGCGCGCCGCACGACCGGGTTGGCGAATTTCGGCAACCGCGTGTTGAACAGGAAACCAGTCACCACGGGCGGAATGCCGGTGTCGAAGGTCTGCGCGACCACATCGCCCTTGTGGAAGGCCGGAAAATCGAGATCGCGCTCGCGCTTCACCGGATCGCTATCGTCGTCGATGGCGCAAAGGCCTTTCTTGAACGCTTCGAGCTTGGCGTTAGCGTTGAGGAAATACTCGATAGTGATCTGGTCGTAATTGTCGAAACCGCGCTTGGCCGGGACGTCCTTGCCCCAGTAATCCGGGTTGCGCTTGAACACGATGCGCTGGCCGGGCTGCACCTGCGCGATCGTATAGGGGCCACTGCCGATCACCGGCTTGAGCGTCGTCCTGTGGAAAGTCTCCTTGTCGAAGGCATGCTTCGGGATGATTGGGGTCAGCGCGATGATCAGCGGGAATTCGCGATCGGCCTTGTCGTTGAAGGTGAAGCGCACGCTGTGATCGCCGGTCTTTTCGAGCTTGGCGACCCTGGCCATGCGGTCGCTGTAGGGCGGTCGCCCTTTCTCGGTGTAGACATCGTAGCTGAACAGCACATCTTCCGGCGTCACTGGCTGGCCGTCCGACCATTTGGCCTTCGGGTTGAGATGGAATTCGATGCTCTTGCGCTCCGGGTCCATGTCGGCGCTGTCGGCCAACAAACCGTAAAGCGTGAAAGCCTCGTCGGCATTGCGCTGCATCAACGGCTCGAAGACCAGATTGCCGAAGATCGTGTCCATCATGCCGCGCGCCGTCGTGCGCAGGCTCTTGAGGATGAAAGGGTTGAGGTTGTCGAAGCTGCCGACGACGCAATACGTGATCGAGCCACCCTTCGGCGCATCGGGATTGACGTAATCGAAATGCGTATAGCCGGGCGGCAGCGCCGGCTCGCCCTGCATGGCGATAGCGTGCTTCGGCTCCGATGCGGCCGGCTGATGCGAAAGGGCGAGAAACGATATCCCGGTGATCAGCCAAACAACAACGCGGCCCATGACCGTCTCCTTATTGGGTCGGCTTGATGATTCGGTGTGCACCCTAGCATGGGGCGGCTGCGCGCCGGCCAACCGCGCGTTCAACAATTGCTGACGCCGGGCTGGATTCGGCCTCGCTTGCAGTGTAACACGCCCTCCGAAGTCATTCTGTTGCCTCATTTCGGCAACAGGTAGCTGGACCACACGGCACGAAGAAGCCGGTCCCGGGATCATTTGAGAGGAAGTGCACGACATGACGAGCCTGAACAGCAACGCGTACCGCCTGTCGGTCATGGCCGCTGGCGTGGTCGGCTTTCTCGGCGCAGGACTTCCCGCCGCTTCCGCACAGCAGCAACAGCAGATTCCGCAAGGCTGGTTCAAGGCCTGCACCAAGCAGGAAGACGTCGACATCTGCAATGTCCAGAACATCACCACCGCCGGCAACGGCCAACTGGTCACCGGCGTCAGCCTGATCGAGCTGAAGGGCAAGGTGAACCGCAAGGTGTTCCAGGTGACGGTGCCGACCGGCCGTCTGGTGCCTCCCGGAATCGGCCTGCAGATCGACACCGGCAAGGCGCAGAAGCTCGATTATGTGATCTGCTTCCCGGATCGTTGCGTGGCCGAAGTGCCGCTGACCGATCAACTCGTCGCGGCATTCAAGAAAGGCCAGGCGATCACGCTGACTTCCGTCAATTTCCAGAACCAGCCCAATCCGATCAAGATCGCCCTGCAGGGCTTCAGCGGCGCCTATGACGGCCCGGCGCTGCAGCAGTCGGACATCGAGGACCGGCAGAAGAAGCTTCAGGACTTCGTCGCCAAGAACAACCAGGATTTCGCCAAGAAGCTCAAGGAAGAGCAGGACAAGGCGAAGACCGCCAACTGATCGGCCGATATCGTCCGGCCAACAAAGAAGCGGGGTCATGCCCCGCTTTTTTTGTGCCCGTCTCTCCGCGGGTTAGTGCCTTGACTGCCGTTTCGGCTGGTAGCCGCCGTCCGGCCTCTTGTCGAACATCTCCTTGATCTGCGGATGCCGGACCGGCTCACCCGACTGATCCTCAAGCAGATTCTGCTCGGAGACGTAGGCGATGTATTCGGTCTCCGAATTCTCGGCGAGCAGATGATAGAAAGGCTGATCCTTGCGCGGCCGAACGTCGGCGGGGATGGCTTCGTACCATTCGTCGGTGTTGGCGAATTGCGGATCGACGTCGAAAATGATGCCCCTGAATGGAAACAGCCGGTGGCGAACCACCTGTCCGATTGCGAATTTGGCTGTTTTCATCGTACTCACCACTGAATTCCTTGGGCTTATTTGGCGCAGACCGCGCATCAATTCAATCCCGAGGCGCTTGACGCCCTATCAAGCAACGGGCTAGCCCGGCGCCAGGGTTTCGGACCAGCATAAAAATGTCTGACGTCATCGGTCTTGTTCTTCCGTTCTTCGGCTTGATTTTTGTCGGGTTTCTGGTGGCGCGCATCACCAGGCAGCCGCTGGAGGCGCTCGGCTGGATGAACACGTTCATCGTCTATGTCGCGCTGCCGGCCCTTTTCTTCCAACTGCTTGCCAGGACGCCGTTCGAAGACCTGACGGAATGGCGCTTCATCTTCGGTTCGGTCGTCTCCACCTTCATGATATTTTCCTTGATGTTCATGGGGTCGGTGCTGACCTCGCGCGGCGAGATAGCGCAATCGACCATCAAGGCGCTCGCGGCCGCCTATGGCAATATCGGCTATATGGGACCGGGGCTGGCATTGCTGGCCTTCGGCGAGGAGGCGGCTGTGCCGGTCGCCCTGATCTTCTGTTTCGAGAACATCATGCATTTCGCCCTCGCACCCATGATGATGGCGCTGTCGGGCAACGAGAAGACCACTCCTCTCCGGCTTGCGCTGGGTGTCGTGCGCAAGATCGTGCTGCACCCGTTCATCATCGCAACCGCCCTGGGTGTCGGCGCCGCCTATATCGGCTTTCGACCGCCCGTGCCGGTGGAGCGACTTCTGGAATATCTTTCCCGGGCGGCCGCACCTTGCGCGCTGTTTGCCATGGGCGTCACCCTGGCGCTCAGGCCGCTCAATCGCGTCCCGCATGAGATGGTTCCGATTGCGGCGCTGAAACTGATCCTGCACCCGTTGCTCTGATATGTCGTGCTGAGCTGGATCGGCAATTTTTCTGAGACATGGGTCTTCTCGGCGGTGCTTCTGGCGGCATTGCCGACCGCCACCAACGTCTTCGTCATCGCCCAGCAGTATGGCGTCTGGGTACAGCGCGCGTCGGCCAGTGTGCTGATCACAACCTGCCTGTCGGTCGTGACCGTCACCGGGCTGCTCTACCTGATCCGGCACAATATCCTAGCGCCGGACCTGTTTCCCTAACCCGCCAGCAAGCGCGGCAAAACCGCTGCCGGGACGAAGTCCCTCGCGCATGAAAAAAGCCCGAAGCGGCGCGAAGCCTCCGAGCACACCGAGCCCGGCAACGCGGGCCATCTGCGCCGGCAGCATGTCGGAAAGCAGCGACATGTTGAGCAGGTTGACCACGCTGCTGCGCGCCAGAATATCGGGGCGGCGCTTGAAATCGTAGGCTGCAAGCGCCTTGGCTGCACCTGGATCGGCTCTATTTTCACGAGCGATTCCAATTAGATCGTCGACGTCCCTGATGCCGAGATTGAGGCCTTGCGCACCAATCGGGGGAAACACATGGGCGGCTTCGCCGACCAGCGCCACCCGATCTCGGGCGAAACGCAGTGGCGTCACCGCCGAAAGCGGATAGATCTGCCTGCCCGGCTCGACCGTTACCCGGCCCAGCATCGACTGCATCTGCTGTTCGACCCGCTGAGAAAGCGTCGCATCGTCCAGTGCGGCGAGGTCGGTCGCGGTCTCGGGCTTGACCACCCAGACCAGGCTGGAGCGATTGCCGGGCAGGGGGACCTGCGTGAACGGACCGGTCTCCGTGTGGAATTCGGTCGAGGTGAAGGCATGGTCGCCGCCATGGCCGAAATTGAGGACGAGAGCTGCCTGCGGGTAGGACCGGGCCGAGGTCGAGATGCCGGCCGCCTGGCGCGCCAGTGACAACCGCCCATCGGCGGCGACCGCCAGCGCTGCGTCGACCGTGCTGCCGTCGGTCAGGACGGCACGGGCGTGCTCGGCATCGAGACGCCAGTTCGCCACCATCGGCATCAGCCGGTCGATGCCGGCATGCGCGGCAACGGCGCTGGCGAGTGCCGGGTTGAGGACGCTGTTGGGAAGGTTCAGCCCGAATTGGTCCTCGTCGATTTCGCTGGCACGGAAGGTGACGACCGGGCTGCGGATCAGCCGGCTGGTGGCGTCGACGATGCGCATCACTTTCAGGGCCGCCGCCTTGGACTTGACGGCTTCGAGCACACCAAGCCGGTCGAGCACTTTCAAGGCAGGGTTCATCAGAGCCGTCGTGCGGCCGTCGGGGGCAGTGGGCTCCGGCCCGACCAGCGTCACCGGGAAACCTTCTGCGGCAAAACCGAGCGCCGCGATCAGTCCTGCCGGCCCCGTGCCGGCAACCAGTATCCGCGCAGTTTGCTGATGCTCCAAGATCGGCTTCCGGCTTGCAAGGCGAGGCGGGTCCACCCGACCTGCCGTTCGATGAGCATATAGGTCAGATCATGCCGCTTGATCAACGCGGCGATTCGGCCCATTCGGATGTCATGACCGGCCAGCAGGACGACTTTAGGCATCTCGACCGCGCCGGCCGCGCCATGGCCGGCATCGCGCGCAATCCTCGCGTCACGGTAAACGTCGTTGTCGGCGCTTGCATCCTGCTTGCCTGGCTGTCTCTTGCGGCGATGGCAATCCGCGGGGCTGAAACAGGGATTGCGGGCGTCGGCGCCCCTGGCGACACGATCCTGCGCAGCCTGCCGCAACTGCCGCTGCCCGATTTCCTGGAACGGTTCTTTGTGCTGTGCCTCTCACCGGTGCCTTTGGACGCAAGTCTCGGCTTGCAGGCCGGCGCGCTCGTTTTCATGTGGCTCCTGATGGCGATTGCGACGATGTTGCCTTCGGCTGCGCCGATGATCCGCACCTATTGCGAAATCACTGACACGGCTCGCATCAAGGGCGAACCGGTCGTTCACCCGCTGGTGCTGGTCGCCGGTTACCTCAGCGTCTGGCTCGCCGCTTCAATGATGTTCGCGGCGCTGACCTTGGCCGCCCATGCATTCGCCTCGTCAGCCGGGATGCTCGATCCGGTCGTCGGCCTTGCCGCTGCGCTCGCTCTCCTGATTGCCGGCCTCTACCAGTTCAGCGGCCTGAAGGAAGCTTGCCTGAAGAAATGCAAGAACCCGTTCTCGATCCTTTTCGCGAACTGGAGCGCCAGGCCGGCCAGCGTCTTTCGGCTCGGTGTCGCTCAAGGTCTGTGGTGTCTCGGCTGCTGCTGGGCCTTGATGCTGGTGATGTTCGCCGTTGGCGTCATGAACATTTTCTGGATGGCGTTGATCGGGCTGTTCACCCTGATCGAAAAACAAACCGCCAGCAGGGTTCCAACCCGGCTGGCCGGTGCGATACTGCTTGTCTGGGCAGCCGCGCTGCTAGTAGTCTCGCTGTGAGTGGGGGAAAATCGATGGCAGACCAGAGCTGGGCGATGAAGGGAGAGCTCGTACTCTCCTGCAATTGCACGGTTTTTTGCCCCTGCGTGCTGTCGCTTGGCAATCATCCGCCGACCGAAGGCTACTGCCAGACCTGGGCGGGATTTCGCATCGATGCCGGCCATTTCGGTGAAGTAGATCTGTCCGGCCTCAATCTCGGGCTGGTCATGGAAATTCCCGGCTACATGAGCCGCGGCAACTGGACCGCGGGCCTGTTCATCGACAGCCGCGCCTCTGTCTACGCGGTCAAGGCGCTGACCAAGATCTTCACCGGCAAGGCAGGCGGAACCACATCGCTGCTCTCCATCCTCGTCGGCAAATTCCTCGGCGTCGAGCAGGTGCCGATCACCTATGAGACGCGTGACAAGACGCGTATATTCCAGATACCGAAGATTATCGACGGAGCGGTGACACCCATCCCCGGCAAGGACCGCGACAAGGACACGGTGATCAGCAATTCGGAATACTGGATCGCGCCTGAGATCATCGTGGCCCGGTCCGACAAGAGCAAGATGCGGGCTTTCGGCCGCAACTGGAATTTCGCCGGCCGTTCGGCCGAAATCTGCAAGCTGGATTGGCGGGGCCCGTGAGCAAGAACACAACGGCCCGAAAAGCCGCCAAAAAGATCACGGACCGGATTCCGCGCCCGAAGAAGAAGGTCACCTGGCCACAGGCGAGAGCGTTCTCCGTCCACCTCTTGACCGCCTCGGGGTCGTTCCTGGCCTTCCTGTCGCTGGTAGCGGCAAGCGAAGAGCGCTGGACGGCGATGTTCTGGTGGCTCGGGCTGGCATTGTTCGTCGACGGCATCGATGGGCCGATCGCGCGGAAGCTCGAGGTCAAGGAAATCCTGCCGACTTGGTCGGGCGAACTGCTCGACAACATCATCGACTACGTGACCTACGTGCTGATCCCGGCCTTCGCGCTCTATCAGCGCGGCTTCATGGGCGAGGGCCTGTCATTCCTGTCTGCGGCGATCATCGTCGTCTCCAGCGCCATCTACTATGCCGACACCGGCATGAAGACGAAGGAGAATTTCTTCAAGGGGTTCCCCGTGGTCTGGAACATGGTGGTGTTCACCCTGTTCGTCATCGAGCCCGGACAATGGGTTTCGTTTGCGGTGGTGGTGGTGGCCGGCGTCCTGACTTTCGTACCGATCAACTTCATCCACCCGGTGCGGGTGGTGCGGCTGCGGCGCATCAACCTTGGGATGACTCTCTTGTGGTGCGCTTTCGGCGCGCTTGCCCTGGCCCAGGCGGCACTCGCTGCCTTCTACGATCAGATCGGCGTGCTGGGCGAGCAGGTCAGCACCTTCACCAAGATCGGCATCACCATCACCGGGCTTTACCTTGCCTGCATCGGTGGCATCATGCAGTTCTTTCCCAATCTCGGTGCCAAAAAGGCCTGATCAGCCACTCCCACAGAGAGCCTAGCCCCACAGGAAGCCTAGCAATGTCCAAAGCGATCCGCATTCACGCCAACGGCGGCCCGGAAGTCCTGACCTACGAGGACGCCGACCTCGGTCAGCCGGGATCCGGGCAGATCCTGGTCCGGCACACCGCGATCGGCCTCAATTTCATCGATGTCTATCATCGCTCTGGCCTCTATCCGCCGCCCGGCGGCTTCCCGCTCGTGCCAGGCAGCGAAGCCGCCGGCGTGGTGCTGGAGGTCGGCCAGGGCGTCGACTGGCTGAATCCGGGCGATCGCATCGCCTATGCGGTGACGACGGGGGCTTATGCGCAAGAGCGCGTCATCGATGCCAGCCGGGTCGTCAAGGTTCCGGATGGCATCAGCGACGAACAGGCCGCCGCGATGATGCTGAAGGGCATGACGGCGGAATATCTGCTGCGCCGGACGTTCAAGGTGAAGGCAGGCGACACGATCCTGTTCCACGCCGCGGCCGGCGGCGTCGGGCTGATCCTCGGCCAATGGGCAAAACACCTCGGCGCGACCGTCATCGGCACCGCCAGCTCGTCCGACAAGATCGAGCTCGCGAGGGCGCATGGTTTCGACCATGTCATCAACTACAAGGAACAGGATTTCGTCGCCGGGGTTGCTGCCATCACCGGCGGCAGGAAGTGCGATGTCGTCTACGATTCGGTTGGCAACGACACGTTTCCGGCTTCGCTCGACTGCCTGAGGCCGCTCGGCATGTTCGTCAGCTTCGGCCAGTCCTCCGGACCTATACCGCCGTTCAGCATGTCATTGCTGGCTCAGAAGGGCTCGTTGTCCGCTACAAGGCCGACGCTGTTCGTCTACAACGCAAAGCGCGAAGACCTCGAGGCCTCCGCCGCTGCCCTGTTCGAAGTCGTGCTCAGTGGCGCCGTCAAGATCAAGATCAACCAGCGCTATGCGCTCAAAGACGCCGGCAAGGCGCATTCCGATCTCGAGGGCCGCAGGACCACAGGGACGACCATTCTCATCCCTTAGTTCGTTCTGCCTTGCTATCCCTTGAATTTCCGCTGAAATTCTTGAAGCTCTTTCAAGACGCGTGCCGCTTTCCGATGAGAGCCGGCCGCGCCTACCATGCCTGCGGGAACACAGAACATGTCTGGCTAACCAGATGGGAGGCACTGTGAGTGCAAATCAGGACGGCACGAACCTGCTCGAGGTGCGTAGCCTCACCAAGATATTCGGCACGCTGACGGCGTGCGATCACATCGATCTCGACATCGCCAGAGGTGAAATCCACGCTTTGCTCGGCGAAAACGGCGCCGGTAAGTCGACACTGGTCAAGATGCTGTTCGGCTCGCTGGAGCCCAATTCCGGAGAGATCTTCTGGAACGGCCAGGCGGTCAGGATTTCCAACCCCGGCGCCGCGAAAAAACTCGGCATCGGCATGGTGTTCCAGCATTTTTCGCTGTTCGAGGCGCTGACCGCGGCCGAAAACATCGCGCTATCGCTGGACGACGGCTCGCCGATCAGCAGCATCGCGGCCAAGGCGAGGGCGCTTTCCTTCAGCTATGGCCTGCCGCTCGATCCTGAATCGCTTGTCGGCGACCTGTCGGTGGGTGAGCGCCAGCGCATCGAGATCATCCGCTGCCTGCTGCAGACGCCGCAGCTCATCATCCTCGACGAGCCGACCTCGGTGCTGACGCCGCAGGAAGCCGACAAGCTGTTCGAGACGCTGGAGCGTTTGCGCTCGGAAGGCAAATCCATCCTCTACATCTCGCACCGGCTCGAAGAGGTCAAACGCATCTGCGACCGCGCCACGGTGCTGCGTCACGGCAAGGTGGTCGGCCACTGCAATCCGCGTGAGGAAACAGCCTCTTCGCTGGCTCGCATGATGGTCGGCAACGAGGTGCAGGCCGTGGTGCGCGCGCCGGTCGAGGGCATCGACAAGGCGCCACCGCTGCTCGAAATCCGCAATCTCAATCGCAAACCGGCAACACCGTTCTCGATACCGCTCAAGGGCATCAACCTGAACGTCCGCGCTGGCGAGGTGATCGGCATCGCCGGCGTCGCCGGCAACGGCCAGGGCGAGTTCTTCGAATCCGTTTCAGGCGAAGTGCTGCAGCAGAATGCCGCCTCGGTGCGCATTCGTGGCAAGGATGCGGGAGGCCTTAGCATCACCGGACGCCGACTGCTGGGCGCCGCCTTCGTGCCGGAGGAGCGCCTCGGCCACGGTGCGGCACCGCGCATGAAGCTTTCTGAAAACCTGCTGCTGTCGCGCCATGCCACCGACGGCAAGGCGTTCGTCGGTTCCGGCGGGATGGTGAAGAGCGGTGCCATCCAAGCCGCCTCCCAGCGCATCATCGAGGCGATGGATGTGCGCAAGAGTGCGCCGGATCCGGAGGCTGCGGCCCTTTCGGGTGGCAATCTGCAGAAATTCATCGTCGGCCGTGAACTCGACCGCCGGCCGAGCGTCATGGTGGTGAACCAGCCGACCTGGGGCGTCGACGCGGGCGCTGCCGCCCACATCCGCCAGGCCTTGATCGAGCTGTCGCGCAGCGGATCGGCGGTGCTGGTGATCAGCCAGGATCTCGACGAGCTGTTCGAGATATCGGATGCGATCGCGGTCATGCACAATGGCGAGCTGTCGAAGCCGATGCCGATCGCCGAGGCAACCTTCGAAAAGGTAGGTTTGCTGATGGGCGGCGCCGAACCAGGCCACGCCGAACACTCGCTGGAGACGGCATGATGCGCCTCGAACTCGTCAAACGCCCGCAGCGTTCCATGCTTTTTTCGGCCCTGTCGCCGTTCATCGCCTTTGCGCTGACCATCATTGCCGGCGCCGTCATGTTCGCGCTGCTCGGTGTCAATCCCCTGACCGCGTTCAATATCTATTTCATCGAGCCGATCAGCCAGGTCTGGCAGCTGCATGAACTGGCGATCAAGGCAGCGCCGCTCATCCTGATCGCTGTCGGCCTGTCGGTCTGCTACAAGGCCAACATCTGGAACATCGGCGCCGAAGGCCAGTTCATCCTCGGCGGCATTGCCGGTTCGATGATTCCGGTGCTGTTTCCGCAGTTCGAAGGTCCGCTGGTGCTGCCGCTGATGCTTTTGCTCGGCATGGTCGGCGGCGCGGCCTATGCGGCGATCCCGGCTCTGCTCAAGACTCGCTTCGGCACCAACGAGATACTGACCAGCCTGATGCTGGTCTATGTCGCGCAGCTCTTCCTCGACTGGCTGGTGCGCGGACCCTGGCGCGATCCGCAGGGCCATGGTTTCCCGCAGACCATCCAGTTCAACGATTCGGCCGTGTTGCCGGAGCTGATGCCGGATGCCGGGCGGGCAAACTGGGGTTTTGTCTTCGCATTGGTCGCCGCGGTGCTGGTCTGGATCCTGATGAGCCGCATGCTGAAAGGTTTTGAGGTGCGCGTGCTGGGCTCAAGCCCGCGGGCAGGGCGCTTCGCCGGCTTCGGCCTCAACCGCATGGTCTTTTTTGCTTTCCTGCTGTCAGGCGCGCTGGCGGGACTCGCCGGCATCTCCGAGGTCTCGGGCGCCATCGGGCAACTGCAGCCTGTCATTTCGCCCGGCTATGGCTTCACCGCCATCATCGTGGCGTTCCTTGGCCGTCTCAACCCGCTTGGCATCGTTGCCGCCGGACTGGTTCTGGCACTGACCTATCTCGGCGGCGAAGCGGTGCAAAGCGCGCTCGGCATTTCCGACAAGGTGGCGCGGGTGTTCCAGGGCATGCTGCTGTTCTTCGTGCTCGGCTGCGACACGCTCATCCACTACCGCATCCGCGTGATCGGCCTGGCGCTGACCAAACCGGAAGGCGTGGCCAAACTCGAAGCCGCACCGAAGCTGAAGGAAGCCCGTTGATGGACATCACCGTAAACATCCTTCTGACCATCGCCACCGCGGCAACGCCGCTGTTGATCGCGGCAATCGGCGAGCTGGTGGTCGAGCGCTCCGGCGTGCTCAATCTCGGCGTCGAAGGCATGATGATCATGGGCGCCGTCGGCGGATTCGGCGCGACCTATCTCACCGGTTCGCCCTGGATCGGCCTTTTGGCGGCAATCGCCATGGGCGCGGTATTCTCGCTGCTGTTTGCCGTCATGACGCTGTCGCTGGCCACCAACCAGGTGGCGACCGGCCTGTCGCTGACGCTGCTCGGCCTTGGCCTGTCCGGCATGATGGGCACCAGCTTCGTCGGCCAGCCCGGCGAAAGGCTGCCCAACCTCTACATTCCCGGCCTGACGGAAATCCCTGTGGTCGGCAGGCTGCTGTTCGGGCAGGATCCGATCTTCTACATCTCGATCGCGCTGACCGCGGCCGTCATGTGGTTCCTGTTCAAGACCCGGACCGGACTGACGCTGCGTTCGATCGGCGACAGCCACACCTCGGCGCATGCGCTTGGCATCAAGGTGATCCGTTATCGCTACCTCGCGGTCATCTTCGGCGGTGCCTGTGCCGGCCTTGCCGGCGGCCATCTCTCGCTGGTCTACACGCCGCAATGGGTGGAGAACATGAGTGCCGGCCGCGGCTGGATCGCGCTGGCGCTGGTGGTGTTCGCCTCCTGGCGGCCATGGCGGGTGCTGGCCGGCGCCTACATCTTCGGCGCGGTGTGGATCGGCCAGCTTCATGCACAGGCTTTTGGCATTCCGGTGCCCTCGCAGTTCCTTTCTTCGCTGCCCTATCTGGCAACCGTCGTGGTTCTCGTTCTAATCTCGCGCAACAAGCGTCTGACGATGATGAACACGCCGGCTTCCTTGGGGCAGCCATTCGTTCCGGATCGTTGACAATAAAAACAAACGGGAAGCTCCAAGGCTTAACTCAGAGAGGTAACACGATGAAAAAACTGCTTATTGCCCTGATGACCACGACCGCCGCCATGTCGCTGGCAGCGACGGCCGAGGCCGCGGACAAGCTGAAGGCCTGCTGGGTCTACACCGGCCCGATCGGCGACTTCGGCTACTCCTACCAGCACGACCAGGGCCGTCTCGAGGTGGAGAAGGCGCTCGGTGACAAGGTCGAGACCGCCTATCTCGAAAACGTCTCGGAAGGCCCCGATGCCGACCGTGCTTTCGAGCGCCTGGCACGCGAAGGCTGCAAGATCATCTTCGGCACCTCCTTCGGCTTCATGGACCCGGAAGTGAAGGTCGCCAAGAAATTCCCGAAAGTGATGTTCGAGCACGCCACCGGTTACAAGACCGCTGACAATCTCGGCATCTACAATGCGCGCTTCTACGAAGGCCGCTACATTCTTGGCCAGATCGCCGCCAAGGAATCGAAGGCAGGGGTCGCCGGCTATATCGTTTCCTTCCCGATCCCCGAAGTGGTGATGGGCATCAACTCCTTCATGCTCGGCGCGCAGTCGATCAACCCGAATTTCAAGGCCAAGATCGTCTGGGTGAACTCCTGGTTCGATCCGGGCAAGGAAGCCGACGCTGCCAAGGCGCTGTTCGACCAGGGCGCCGACATCATCGTCCAGCACACCGATTCCACCGCTGCCCTGCAGGTGGCCGAGGAGCGCAAGCTGAAAGGCTTCGGCCAGTCCTCCGACATGATCAAGTTCGCGCCGAACGCGCAGTTGACCTCGCTCACCGACGAATGGGGTCCCTATTACATCAGCCGCGTCCAGGCCGCGCTCGACGGCACCTGGAAGCCGGACAATGTCTGGCTCGGCATCAAGGACGGCGCCGTCAAGATGTCGGCCTACACCAACATGCCCGACGACGTGAAGGCGATGGCCGAAGCCACCGAAAAGAAGATCGCCGGCGGCTGGAATCCCTTCACCGGACCGGTTGCCAAGCAGGACGGCACGCCGTGGCTGAAGGATGGTGAAGTCGCCGACGACGGCACGCTGCTCGGCATGAATTTTTATGTGAAAGGCGTCGACGACAAGCTGCCGAAATAAGCAGCGCGAGACATGAGACGGAGGGGCGCCGCGAGGCGCCCTTCTTCATTCGGCGGGCTGTGTGCCGGCAGAGGGGCGACGAAACCGCGTTCGTCCGGCATCGACCGCGCGGCCGAGCCAAAACCTGAGCAACCGCTGTACCGGTTGTTCGCAGGTGCGACAGATCGCCCACGAAATGAAAAGCATGAGCACGACGCAACCAAGAGCGGCAATCCATTTGCCGACAAGGGGCGTTGCCGCATTGATGGCGAGATAGCCGATGTCCTGGTGCAGCAAATAGAGCGGATAGGTCAGCCCGCCCAGCGCCAGAGTGAGCCCCGATGCCCTGACACGGTCGCGCAGCAGCACCGCGCCGATCAAGGCCGCGTGCATGACGACGTTGGCGACGACGAGATTGGCCGAGGCAACGGCAATGCCGTAGTGGCCAAGCATCCAGTGCTGCGTCACCGATAGCGTTCCGCAGGAGATCAGGAACGCGGCGGCAAGCAGCAGCAGGGCCGGCACAGAACGGCCATGCGAATGGATTTGGTGGACCAGCACGCCGGCGGCGAAGAACGGGCCGAACTCGGTGAGGAACAGCAGCCTGGCTCCGCCGCTGCCGATGAAGAACTCGTTCAAGGCCGAGATCGCCAGCCAGATGAAGATCAGCTCCAGCTTGCGTTTCTGGAAGAGCCCGGTGAACAGGGCCAGCGTGATCCATCCGTAGAACACCAGTTCAAGCACGATCGACCAGTAGACGCCGTCCATGAAGGGCTGGCCGAAGGCCGGCGCGAACATCGACAGATTGGCGGCATACTGAACGAAAGAGGCCGAAAGCAGCGGCGACCCAACAAGGAAGACAATCGCGAAGGTGATCGTCATGCAGAACAGAAAACCCGGATAGAGGCGAACGAACCGCGCGATCGCAAACTGATCCCAGCTCCGGTTTTCCGCCGACCAGGCAATAACGAAACCGCTGATCAGGAAGAACAGGTTGACGCCGAGATAGCCGTAGAGGGCGAATGGTGCGGCAAGCGGATAGCCTTGCGCAAGGTAGCCTTCGGCGGCAGCGCCGCGAAAGAAATAGTGGAAGAACACGACGGCAAGTGCTGCCGCCAGCCTGAGCAGGTCCAGCGTCGCGATGTAATTTTGTTCCGCAGGTCTGGTGTTCATCCGCATTTCCCGCATCTACGGTCCGCAAACCATAGAGCGGATCGCGGCTGCGCGGGTTAAGACGGCTGAATTATCGCCAGATGTAGTAAATACGGACCGTCAGACCGCCGAACCATAGAGGTCATAGGCATCGGCACGGTCGATCTTGACGGTGACGATGTCGCCTTGGCGCAGCGGGCGGCGCGACTGGATGTGCACCGAGCCGTCGATCTCGGGCGCGTCGTATTTGGTGCGGCCCTTTGCCGACGTGCCGTGCGCCTCGTCGATCAGCACCGGCAGGCGCTTGCCGACCTTCCTGGCCAGCTGTGTCGCCGAAATCTTCTGCTGGCGCTGCATGAAGCGGTGCCAGCGCGCCTCCTTGATCTCTTGGGGAACCTGTTCGAGACCGAGATCGTTGGAGCGGGCGCCCCGGACCGGCTCGTATTTGAAGCAGCCGGCGCGATCGATCTTGGCCTCGTCGAGCCAGTCGAGCAGCATCTCGAAATCGTCGTCCGTCTCGCCGGGGAAGCCGACGATGAAGGTCGAGCGGATGGCCAGATCCGGGCAGACCTCACGCCAGCCGCGAATGCGATCGAGCGTCTTTTCGCCGTGTGCCGGCCGGCGCATGTTCTTCAACACCTGCGGCGAAGCGTGCTGGAAGGGGATATCCAGGTAAGGGAGGATCTTGCCCTCTGCCATCAGCGGGATGACGTCGGCGACATGCGGGTAGGGGTAGACATAGTGCATGCGCACCCAGATGCCGAGCTTGCCCAGTTCCTCGGACAGATCGAGGAATTTTGCGCGCACCTCACGGTCGCCGAACATCGACGTCTGGTACTTGATGTCGATGCCGTAGGCGCTGGTGTCCTGCGAGATGACCAGAAGTTCCTTGACCCCGGCCTTGGCCAGTTTCTCGGCCTCGCGCAGCACATCGGCCGCCGGCCGCGAGACGAGGTCGCCACGCAGTGCCGGAATGATGCAGAAGGTACAGCGGTTGTTGCAGCCTTCGGAAATTTTCAGATAGGCGTAGTGGCGCGGCGTCAGCTTGACACCCTGCGGCGGCAAAAGATCGACATAAGGGTCGTGCGAAGGCGGCGCAGCCTCATGCACGGCAGCCATCACGCTCTCATAGGCCTGCGGCCCGGTGATCGCCAGCACATTGGGGTGCTTTTCGCGAATGACGTCCGGCTCGGCACCCAGGCAACCGGTGACGATCACCCGGCCGTTTTCCGAAAGCGCGGAGCCGATGGCGTTGAGCGACTCGTCGCGAGCGGAATCGAGAAAGCCGCAAGTGTTGACGACGACAAGGTCGGCGCCGTCATGCTTGCGGGCGATTTCGTAACCTTCGGCGCGCAGGCGCGTGATGATGCGCTCCGAATCCACAAGGGCCTTCGGGCATCCAAGACTGACAAAACTCACGCGTGGAGCGGACATAGAGCGTTTCCGGGCTTTTCAGGATTGCCGGCGCAGTACCACACTTATTGCGGCATTGGTATGGGCAGACCCGCGATGCGGCAAAACGCACGGCGGTCTTGCTTCCACTGAGTGAAGATGCCGATGTCCGCCAGCCTCAGCCGACCGCACCGTTTACATGCGGCCAGACCTCCACCGCGCCACGATAGACCATGTCCACAGCCACATAGAAAATGATCAGCAGGCCGACATAGGCAATCCAGCGGTGGCGATGCAGCAGCTTGGCAATGAAAGTCGCGGCCAGCCCCATCAGGGCGATCGACAACACAAGGCCGATGACCAGCACCGGAAAATGATCGCGCGCCGCTCCAGCCACCGCCAGCACGTTGTCGAGCGACATCGACACGTCGGCGACGACAATCTGCAAGGCAGCCTGGCCAAGGGTCTTGCGCTTCGTCTTGCCGGCGACCGCCTGGTCGCTGTTGAGGTCCGAATTCGACAGTGCCTCGGTCGCTTCCAACTCGTCGGCATGCGACGTGCGCAGCTCGCGATACATCTTCCAGCAGACCCACAGCAGCAGGATGCCGCCGGCCAGCAGCAGGCCGACGATCGCCAGCAGCTTGACGGTAATTGCGGCAAACCCGATGCGCAGCACCGTTGCCGCCACCACGCCGAGAAGAATCGCCTTCTTGCGTTGTTCGGCAGGCAGGCCGGCCGCGGCGAGGCCGATGACGATCGCATTGTCTCCGGCCAGCACGAGGTCGATGGCGATGACCTGCAGCAGGGCGGTCAGACTGGCAGCGCTGAAAAAAATGTCCATCGACAGGAAGCCCTTGCTGATTTTGCCGAGTGTTCGTCGATTATCCAGAGGCCCTAACTTGGTGGTCCCTTGGCGTCAAGGGTGACGCGTGGCGACATCACCGAAGCATCGTTGCGTCAAGCCGGATCCAAGGCTCGCGGCACTCGCCAACAGCCAGGCAAAACCAGTGGCCGATCGCAAATCAATCGTAGAGATTATACTTTGCCCAGTCGGCTTCCGGAATCTCGTCCCCGATCCGGTAGCGGAGCTGCAAGACTTCCATATGGTCGGGCGCCGTCTGGCACTTGAATTTCAGCCTGTACCACTGCCCCTTGCTGCGAAACGCAGCACCCGGGCTCTTGATGGCATCGGCACCCATCTCGGGCGTCGCAAAGGCGTAGGCGACGACGCGATCGGCTTTGAACTTGCGATCGTCATGGGTAATGCGGTCGAGCACTTCGGCGTCGCAACGCTGTTCAAGACGGGTTTGGGGATCGAGTTTCATCAGACCGGCGCGCAATGCATTGTCCATTGCGCTGGCTGGAAAACTCAGTGTCACTGACGCCAAGGCGGTCATGCAGAGCTTCTTCATGGGCGGGACAAGCAACATATTTTGTCGGAGAAATCAACCGAGCGGACCGCCGCGAGCGCCGCCGGCATCTTCAATCATATGGCCGGTGCGTTCAAAATTGCGTGTCGGGAGTCGTCGTGCGATGCCTGCGGCCAACGGACCAAAGAGGCACGGCCTGCATCGGTGAGATCGTAAAGGCCGCGGTCGACGCGCGCGAACCAGCCATAAACATTGTGCTGTAGGATTTTCGGCGCCATCGGCGTCACCGCCTTCAGATCTCGCGGCCGCCTGGGTCCGTCCACCATGGCCGCAGCGCAGGCGAGGGCGCTTTGACGATAGGCCGTCATGATCGGATTGCGCGATCCTCCTCCGGCAACGGGATCGCCGCGACGGCGCTGGTGCTCGTCAACCAGACGAGAGCGCCGGCGGGCATTCTTGCGCGGCGCCAGCGCGATCGGGCTGAGAAGCACCTCGACCCGGTCCGTCGCGGTCACACCGAGCAGGCCGAAGCCAAGACGGCGGCAGAGATTGCGAAATCTGGCGTCGCTTTCGCGGCCCTTGCCGCGGGCCGACATGCGCGCGGCCAGCCACACCTCGTCGCAGGCCGCCGCGCGATCGACACCTTGCAGCACCAGTTCGAGATTGAACTGCAGCTTCAACTCGCAGATGACGACAACCGGCGGCTCCCCCTCGCGCAATGCAACAACATCGCAGCCGCCGATCTCGCCTTTGACGACGAAGTCGAGGCTTTCGAGGAACCGCTTCACCGGCGCATAGAGAGACGTCTCGTTCATGCCTCAGGGTTTAGCCGATTCGACGCGAAAAGCCTTCCCGTGGTTCGGCGTTCTACGGCCCGAAAGCGGATCGGGGTGGATACCGCACCGTCGGGCCAGCTGTCAGGCTTCGGTGTTCGGCACTGCTCGGTTCAGCTTCCTGCGGCGCAGGAGCGGATAGCCGATCTGACCGAAATAGGTGGAAGGGATCGGATCGTCGACGCCGTACTTGTCCGGCACCTTGTCGCCGGTGGGATTGTAGGTGCCGAACAGCATGTCGAGGAAAGGCAACTGCCCGGCGAAGTTCTTGTCATAGGCTTCGCGCTGGTTGGCATGGTGCCAGCGATGGAACTGCGGGCTGGCGATCAGCCACTTCAAAGGGCCGAACGGAATCCGCACGTTTGAATGCACAAGCAGCGTGTGTCCAAGGTAGATGGTCGAAAAGACGGCGATCGAGGCTTCCGAGAAGCCGAGGAAAAAGATCGGTGTCAGCGATATCGCCTTTGTGACGATGGCGTCGACGGGGTGATTGTGGAAGGCCCCAAGCCAGTCGAGTTCCTCAATGCCGTGGTGAACGGCATGGAACTTCCAAAGCGCGGGGATTTTGTGGAAGGCCCGATGTGTCCAGTAGACGCCGATATCGGTGATCACGATGATTTCGGCAACCTGCAGCCAGACGGGCTGGCCGCTGACGGCCTGCGTTATCGCCGGCGAGACCAGGAGCGCAGCGGCACCGAGCGCGCCTGCCGCCATCATGACGATGGCCAGCTTTATGATGAAGCCGTTGAACAGCAGATAGATCAGATCGACAGCGAAGCCCTTGCGGAAGATCTTCTGCGGCCGCTCGGCAAACAGATGTTCGAACGGAATGAAGATCAGCGCGCAGATCAACAGTGCCTTGATGCCGAAGATATCCATCGATTCGCCTCTGCTGCCGGCGCGCAGCCTGCTCACTCAAGAAGAAGCACATCTCCCTTTCCAAAGGCTAAAGGCTCTTCCTTTTGCGTAGGGCGCCGACGCGCGGAACGTGCGAGCAATGTCGCCGAACGCGACGGCTCGGCGTAATAGGACCGTCGAACGCGGTTCTTTGACACGGCTTCGAACCGTTCGTGTCCTAGCCGTCAAGACCCCAAAGATCCGGGTTGCGTTTGAAATACTCAATCAGCATCTCGGTGAGCACGCGCACTTTCCGCGTAGGATGCTGCCCCGGCGGGCGTACGACATACGCAGCTCCCGGAGGTACCGGATAGCGTGTCATGATCGGGACCAGCGCGCCGGAGGCTACATATTCATGTGTAATGCAATCGGGGAGCCAGGCGATGCCGAGACCTGCCGCCGCCGTCGCGGCAAGCGCCGTGGCGCTGTCGGCCTTGAACCTGCCCTGCGGCTGGACCGTAACAATCTTGTCGCCATCCATGAACTGCCAGGCTTCCGTTCCCTGCATGAGGGCCTGATGGGTGACGAGTTCGTCCGGAGTCTCGGGTGACGCGTGCGCTTTGATGTAATCCGGGCTCGCGACAAGCTTTCCATGGATAGGCCCGACGCGCTTCGCGATCAGGTTGGAGTCCTGAAGGTAGGCGCCCCGGATCGCGCAATCGAAACCCTCTGCGATGAGATCGACGAAGCGATCGCTATAAGAAGTATGGATGTGAAGCTTCGGGTGCAGACGCGCCATTTCCGCGAGCACGGGAGCAAAATGGGTCGCGCCGAAAGTAAGCGGCATGGCAACCCTCAGGCGGCCGCGCAACTCACCGGTGGGGAGGATCGCTTCCCTGGCCGTATCAATCTCGGCGCTGGCTCGGGCCGCATGGTCTCTGAACGTGATGCCCGCTTCTGTAAGCGAGGCGCCGCGGGTCGTTCGTGCAAGCAGCTGGACGCCAAGTTCTGCTTCAACCCGAAAGAGCCGCCGACTGACAATTGACTTGGAGACGCCGAGCCGGCGCGCGGCGGCCGATACGCCCCCGGCATCGGCCACTACGACGAATGTCTGTAGATCCTCGATATCCAATTCTGCGTTCCTCGTTTCGCGACACAGCTTGCCTGATTATGGCACTATCGCATCACCAAAAGGAACAGCAAATTGCGTTCAGGCAACGTCGCCCGCTGGCGCATGTCTCCCGGAAAACCCACGCCGTCCAGGCGGCAGAGAGAGGAAGTTCTTATGACCTTTCGTAACGGCCTTGATTCACTTCTTCGCCCCGAGGATTCGGTCCTCGTTCTGATCGACCACCAGCCCTACCAGCTCTCGAACCTGAACAGCCACGATCCGCATGCAGTGGTCAACAACTCGACGGCCTTGGCAAAGGTCGCAAAGGCCTTCGGCGTTCCCACCATCCTGACCAGCGTCGTTGCCGATCGGGCGGCCTGATCTTCCCCCACATCACCGACGTATTTCCCGGCCAGGAGGTCATCGACCGGACGTTCATCAACACCTGGGAAGACAGGAAGGTCGTGAACGCGGTCAAGGCGACCGGCCGCAGGCAGCTCATCATCGCCGGCCTGTGGACCGAGATCTGCGTCGCCATGCCGGTTATCCAGGCGTTGGGCGAAGGCTGGGACGCCACGGTCATCGCCGACGCCTCGGGCGGCACGTCGGTCGAAGCGCACGAGGTCGCCATCCAACGCATGATCGCGGCCGGCGCAAACATGATGACCTGGCTGGCGCTGGCATCGGAGTGGCAACGCGACTGGGCGCGTACCGAGCACGTCGGCGAGCTGACGGAAGTGCTCAAGCAGCACGCCGCTGGCAGCGGCATCGCGTACCTCTGGGAGCAGCAACTTCTCAACACGCCTGTGCCGAGCACCGCCGGCTGAACTGGGCGGGGTGACGAAAGCGTTGAGCGATCCAGCGCCAACATGCTGAGCCGGGTCACCCCCGCCCACAAGACGAGCCGCCTGAATGCAGGGCGGCCGGCCGTCATCAACGATCACTTCCTCCATCCATTGGCCGCGACTACAGTCGGCGCAGCCTGGCTAGCTATCGCCTCATTGAAAGGACCATGGAGATGTTCGGCGGAGCGCTTCCGAGAGGAAATGGACGTCATCTATCCGAACTTCAAAGTCAGCCTGACGCAACAGGGCGCTCGTGATCGATGACCTCGCAGTTCGGATATATCGACTTGGAACAGAGGACCTTGCAACCAATCGACAACCCGCTGGGCACGAGGTTGTCATCATGTCTTAGGTACAAACCGCTACCCATGTCTCCGGGCTGGACAATTCGACGTCTGGCGGAGGAAGTGGGATTCGATTCTTGCTTCCGATCCAAGCAAATCAAGAAATCTAAGAATCGATTGTTACACAGCATGTTACGCGCCAGTCAGACGGTGCGGACACGAGCGCGGCCCTTCCCGAAAATGCTAGTGGTGAATCTGTCTAGCGAGGCAACGGAGCAGTGCACGGTGCCGTTTGCGAAGGCCCTGAGGGAATGATCGTGGAGAAAGGCCGCCTTCAGGATCAGCTAGACGCGCTCAAGGCTCCGCTTCTCGGCAAGCGATATGGATGAGCAACGAACGAGTGCCGGTTCCAGCACCTAAGCTGATTTGCGGCTATTGGCCTTTGGCCGATCTTGGCCGATCCCTTCCTTGGCGAGGCTCTTTCGAAGAACTGAGGCCAAGTCGACCACGTTCTCCTTGGGTTTCGGTACCGGTTTCGGGGGTTTTTTGCCCTTGCGCTTGGCGTCAATCATGGCAATCAACGCGTCCTCGTAGGTGTCCTCGAATTTCGAAGGATCGAACTTTGTCACCTTCTTGTCGATGAGAAGCCCCGCGATTTCGAGCAAATCCGAATCATATTTTGCGCTCTTCACATCGTCGAAGACGGTGTCTTCCGATGTCATCTCATTGTGGGTCCGTAGCTCGGTCAGCAACATCCCTTTTCCAAGGGGCTGTATCAACACTTCGCGCCCGCGCTGATAGAGTACGACGCAGGAGCGTGCCGCAACGCGTTTCTTGGCCATCGCATCGCGCAGGACGGCAAAGGCCTCCAGGGAGGCGCCGTCTGCCGGGATCAAGTAGTATGGTTTCTCGAGATAACGTGTGTCGATCTCGGCAACCGGAACGAAGGAATCGACGTCAAGTGTATGCTGTGACGTCAGCTTCAGTTTCTTTAACTCGTCCGGCTCGACGTGGATGAAATCATCCTTGTCCGCCTCATACCCTTTGATCTGATCCTCGGCTTTGACAACGTCGCCAGTCTCTTCATCGACATAGGCGCTTTTAACGGGTAAACCGTCCTTGCGGTTCAAAATCTTGAAGTCGATCTTGGTTGCCTCGCTTGTGGCACCCACTATCTTTACCCCGCATGACACGGAACCGACCCTCAGAAAGCCCTTCCAGACCGCGCGTGGCGCCACCATGCCGTTTCTCCTAGACGTCGATCCGGCACAACGTCAGGCACACGGTTCTGTTCCTCAACGTTGGCAGTACCCTCGCCAATGTTAGTTATTCTTCACGGTAGTCCAGCAGCTTTGCATGGCGCAGTTTTTCTTCGAATATGCCCAGCAGCAGGTTGATAGGCCGGCTCGATGTAGGTCCAGTTTTGGGCTTATGCGAATGTCCGCAAAGCGCCCTCATTCCTGTCGTTTGGGTTGTGTGTTTGCCGGCCTGGAAGCGGACATCGATTTTGTCAGAAATGGCGGACGCGCCGAACCGCGAAGCAGGTCTTTCTTTTGGTTGGCTCAAGCTACGTGGAAGGGGCGCCTTGTCGGCCTTGTGCCTGTCTCGAGATCCAATTCACTGTATTACAGTGGCCTCCATGCCGATGAAATGAAACGCCAACCCCAAAGTTCCATAAGGCGTTACTAATTTAAATTGTTGTTGTGGGCGGGTGGCGAGCTGTTCGTTCTGAACGGCTTCGGTCTGATTTGGGATGAGATATCGTTTCGCGCGCCGGCGGAGCAATGCGCTGTTTTTGTCATTTCGCAATCCATGTCGGGCAAGTGGACGCCTTACCGGCTCTTGTCAGTGCGTAGGCGCGCGATAGTTTTTGTGGGGAAGGGACTTCGATCAAAAGGAGCCGACGATGGAACACCAAACTCTAAGTCAATTGCAGACAATTGCAGAAGTAGAACCCCTCTCGACATACCCGATCATGACCCGGCAACAGCGTATTGAGCGCTGGGCAGAGTTGCTGGCACAACATCCCGAGCGACGCCTGAGAGCCCTTACCGGCACTGAGTATCTGAAGCGGGAAGCCCGCGACGCAGCACGCGGTGAGGGCTCGCCAATTACAGTGGCCTTCGAGGACCCGCTACTGCGTGCGTTAGGCATGAAGGACGACACCTATGGGGAAGCAAAGCGCTTCTTCGAACTGTCTGACGGTGAGTTGCATGACATCGTCTGCAGTTGCCATGTCGGAACCACCTTCAGAGGGCAGTGGGCTGCCGCTAGAGTCCGCCGGTCGATCGGAGGCAACAGGTTTCTTAAGTGGCTTAGAGAGAGAATCTGGCACTGAGATCGCCAAGGACGGCGATTGAAGCTCGTTTCAAGCGAGGTGGATGAACGATTGGGCGCCAGTGGCGCGCCGCCGTGGTGACGACGGGGGTCGGCGCCTGTCCCAGAGGTTGTGACGGCTGTGCAGACGGGTGGGGCGCTCCTCGGTCCCAGTTTACTCGCGGTGCGTTCCAGCATGGCTGCAATACCCCAGGGGCAGGATTCTGGATTCCTGTTTGCGGCTAGCATCACCACGGGAAGACATCGATCGTTCGGCCATCTGCTGTGCTAACCTCAATCTCGGCGGCGCCTAGCCTGTATGGCAGCAAAGGTGACTGGGCGAAAATCCCAGGCGTCGACGCCGACGTCGTGCTGGCGCGTCATTGGCTTCAGCCGGCCATGAGAATGGCCGTGCAGGTTTATCGATTTCTTGCCGATCTTGTTCCAGGTGCGGAACGGGTAGTGGCAAAGAACCAAGAAACTGCCCTCGACAGATAGCTCCTTGTAGTGTTGCACGCTAGCCCAAGCCGAAGCGCGGAGCGTTACCACGCCGTCGTTGTTGCCGATGATCAGGTGCTTGGTGCCGTGGAGGCAGGACAGCAATGAAGACACTGTCTCGGCCGATCCCCTGGCAAAGTCGCCGAGGTGCCAAACCTCGTCGCTTGGAGCAACAGTCTCGTTCCAAAGTTCAGTCAGTGCCTGGTCATGCGCCGCCAATGAACTGAAGGGGCGGGGGTCGAGCCGCAGAATGCGGGGATCGTTGAAATGCGTGTCGGAGGTGAAGAAGATCATGCGCCGCCGCTGGCTGAGACGAGCGCTCGACGAACGCTTCTAAGTTCGCTTGCCGGAGTGCCTTTTGGGTCCATCATCGATCCTGATTTGGGCTTCCCTGAACATCTTGAGTGCCTCTTCCTTGGTGAGGCCGCACTTGCGCGCAAAGTAGAGCGCTTCGATCGCCTTTTCACGATCCGCCGTGGCTTCTGTGTGCTGTTTGGGCTTTTTACCCATCGTTCTCTATCACCTTTGATGCCACCGAACCATCACCGTGCCGGGTTGTTCCCTCCATCGGATCTGCTGACCTGCCGAGCGCGGCAGCCTGATGTCGCCGATAAAACGAGATCCCGAGACCTTAGCAGGCATCAGCTTGGTCGTTTCTATATGGCTCTATATGGCCCATCTGGGAGGCACAGTCGGAGCTCTAAAGTTGCCGAACGCCTTGCAGACGGTTGCTTTTGGCTAGAGCGGGACGCGGCTGGCATCTTCTGCCGAAGGCGGCTCGCGCTCGCGGAGGAACCATGTAACGCGCTTGTTGAATCGTAGTCTGAAGACCAAACCTCGATCACCTCGTGCACCCGACGGTAGTGCCATGGCGATCCGGAACCTCGAGGCATGTGGAGAGTTGTCCAGCAGCCCAGCGGAGATCCAAGCCATGGCGCCACCAGATGCCAATCCCGGCGCCGCCGCGCAGCCAAAACGCTCTGGCAAGCGACAACCCCATCACCGGCACGGCACAAGGCCTCCGGAGCAGGATTATCTATCGACGGGCTTCCAACGATATGAAGGACATGGCCCATGAACGTCGCCAACCTGCAATTGGAAGGTTTGCTCATGGCGGTCGCGGCCGTCAATAACGCCTTGGTCCGCAGAGGCCTTCTCTCGGTCGATGATATCGACACGGCGTTGAAAAACGCCGAAGCCTCGTTCACGGTTGATGAGCGCCTCTTCGAGGATATGTCGCCTGCTAACCGCGACGCAGTGTGTTTCCCTTTGCGTCTTTTGCGGCTGGCTAACACCAAGCAGTTCGAAGCGAGTGTGCCACCGTTTTCCGAGCTGGCCAGGCAGGTGGGGATCACCAAGCAGCCTAACAACGACCAGATGTGAGGGAGGAAGGTCGACCTGCGCGGGTGGCCTCGAAAGACTTGATGAACGATGACCCTGTAGATTCGCTCGCCAACGCAATTCGCCATCGCAGCGCAATTCTGTTTGTTGGGGCAGGGGTGTCGATCAGTGTTGGACTACCCTCCTGGGAGAAGCTGATAGAGCGAATGGCAAAGGAGCTCGGCGTCGACGACGAATTTTCCACGCGACGCGATCGTTTTCAAACCCTGGCCGAGTACTATCGGATCAAGCATGGCAGCATCGGGCCACTTCGCAGTTGGATGGACAGAAACTGGTCCGTCCCCAAGGACCGGATCGAGAAATCCGAGTTGCATCGTCTCATCGTGAGGCTCGACTTCCCTGTCATCTACACAACTAACTATGATCGGAATCTGGAACTGGCTTATGAGATATACGGCCGGGACTACGTGAAAGTGGCCAATGCACGCGATGTAGCGCAGGCCCGCCAAGGCATCACCCACATCGTCAAGTTCCATGGTGATTTCGACGAGGATTCGTCCCTCGTCCTCACCGAAACGGACTACCTCGATCGCCTCTCCTTCAATTCTCCGCTGGACGTGCGTTTTCGCTCGGATGCACTCGGCAGCACGATCCTCTTCATTGGCTATAGCCTTTCCGACCCAAATATTCGGTTGCTGTTGCACCGTCTCTGGCAGACGTGGCATCGGTCCGGCTATGAGAAAGATCGCCCGCCCTCGTTCATCCTCATGACCAGCCGAAACCCTGTGGAGGAGGCCGTTCTTGGGCGTTGGGGCATTTCGGTCGTCGTCGGCGAAATCGACGAGCCGCAAGCTGCTTTGGTGGACTTCCTCAGCCGGCTGGCGGAGATGGTTGGGGATGGGGAACTGTCGCCAAAAAGTGGGCGATAGCAACATCCGTATGATGGGCAGTTCGGCGGGCTCTCAAGGAGCGGCACATGGCAGAGAATTCCGTCCGGAATTTCAAGTTCAATTGGCGTCAAGGATACTATCGCGGCACGGAGAGCTAATCGGAAAACTTACTCACGCGCTGCCTACTTTGAAGTGCCTTTCACAGCGGTAACGGCTCAACCTCGATGCGCCTTGCGCCGAGCTTCAGCGCAAGGCGCGAGCTTGTTTAGCAATGACGCTACCGGCTGATCAACGCTTGGCGTTCTCACTCTCCGAGTCGGCCCGCGCCAGGAACTGCTCGGTTGTCGCTGGAATATGGCTTTTCAACCAGTCCGCCATTGCGACTTCCTCACGCAGGTTCTCTTCGCAGACCTGGGCGACCTCTGCTTCACCCAGAGATTTGGCAGCGGCGATAAGGATTGTGTAGGAGGCGATTTCCATGTGCTCGAACGTGTAGCTTGCAAGCGATCCTTTCATCACTTCGTCACCGGCGAAGACCCCGCTGAGCGACTGCGCCATCGCCGTCAGCTTGCCGCCGGCATCCTTCAGTGTGGAAGATCCTTGTCCGATGCGGTCGAGACAGGTTTCCAGCCGAGCAGCCTGCTGCCTGGTCTCCTGGACGTGCTGGCGAATCCGTTCGCTGAGCTCAGGATAGTTCTCAATTCGGTTCAACTGCCCATTCAACATGGTCTCGGCCTGCTCTTCCATGGCGTGAGCATCCCTGAGCCATTGGACAAGCCATTCGCGCGATTCTGACATTTCATATCTCCTTCATGGGTCGGCCAGAACTTTCAAAGGGAGATATTGTTCCTCATCGGTTGAACTGCGGCCTCGGCCTGTATCGCGAGCCTTTTGCTGGTCGGCGCTGGATTCAGGCTCCTGGACCTCGGGCGATGGGCATTGCCGCGGCGCTGGAAACGCATTCTGCAGAATGACCGAAGCTGCTGCCGTCACCGCGTTCGGCGATGGGTATCTCTACGAGTTTCGTGTTGGCTCGTATTCTGCTGCCACGCTGCCATGTGTCAGGCTAAGCTCTGTCTTGCCCGAGCTGGCCGGCATTTACCGTTTGTCTTGCGAAAACAGCCCGTTGGCTCAGCGAGGCCCCGGGTTCACCAGCGGAGTTCTTGTTTTCACGAACGAATTGCAATGGAACGTCACGGCGTTTCGCAGGTTGGTAATGGAATTTCGCAACCAAGGAAACGAGCCATGACTTCTTCAGACAATTCTTCAGTTGGCATATCACCCCGTCCCGAAAAATCGGGTGGCAGGAGCCCGCCAAAGCAGGCGACACCTTCACCGGCCGCAGAGAAAACCTCTGGAGCAGGTCCTGCGATGGCCGAGCATTCGAAAGACGCCAAGGCGCCCAAAGGCGGTCGTCAGCCTGGGGCTTATGTCAAGGATTAGACGGCCGTGCGTTTAGCTTCGGCTGGCCGCTACAGTCGAAGCGAGGAGGAGGTTCTTATGCAGATGATGGAAATTGTCGTCAGCCGAGACCAGGCACCGGTCGTGGAATTCCGCGGGGAGGGCGGCGAGTTTATTACAGTCACCCTGCAGGCCGGGCATAGTCTTCCCGACGACGAACTCATCGCAAAGGCCAAGGCCATGATGGTTCAGGTCGCTCAGTTCGGGATGGACCAGGTCAAAAGCGCAGTCACGTCTGATGGGTCGCCAACCGATGAGGTTATTCAATCCGAACTGTCGGGATAGAATAGCTTCGCAGGGTTACAGGGCACCAGTCGATCGGCGGGCGTGCAGTCACCAGCCAGAAAATGGCGAGAACGGATCGCGGGCAATAGTTCGAGCAGCACAATCGTGGTCCGCGTTCAGGCAAGCAGATCGACGCACTTCCAAAACAGCGACACCGGTGATCATCGAGAAGCCGAGCGTGGGACGATCATGCGTTGCGTTGTCCAGTCGGCGGCTGATCGGCTTTTTCCCAAGCTCGGGAACAAAGCTGGCGCGCACTGGTTGGGGTCAAATTCAACGCTGTGGGGAGGAGATATGTCGCGTATCTTCAATCTTGGTTTGCCAGTCCTGCTTGGGGCTGCGACATTCGCGCTCAATGTTGCTTCGGACCCGCTGCCGCCGGATTTGACATATCGTCCATTGCCAAGCTTGCCTTTTTCCGCGGTCAAGGAGACTGACGAAGCGCAAAAACCGGCAGTGACACAACGGCAACGCGGCCTGCTTGAGAGACGTTACGATCTGGCTGACCGGCCGATGCGGGGCGTCATGATGTCGGGCGGGCGCAAAGCTGTGCAAGAAGGCTCGCAAGTGAAACTGCCGGCAGGCGAAACCTGGAGCAGCCTGGCAACGAAAACTCCTCAGGAAATTCGTGATCGTGGTCTGTTGCCGCAAGGTTTCCTGCCGTTGCCGCACATCAAGCAGGCCACTGGAGGTCAGGTCTTTCCTGAAAGTCAGATTAGAGAGATCGGCGCTGATGAAGGTCGGGATCTGCGTCGCTTCGATGTCGATTTCGACCTGCCGGATTATCTTACGCCAGAATTTCCACCTCCAATATTTCTCACCACGCACCCGGAGCTTGGCGATGTGTCGCGAGGTGATCTGCTGACGATACGCAACTTCTATGAATACATGAACGGCATCATCACGCCCGTGCAGATAGAAGGGCTTCGTCTGCTGCTGACGCCATTTCCGCAGGAGGAATTCAATCAGACCGAGGACAGGAAGGTAGCGATGCAAAGCACGGGTGTGGCGTGCCTCGATTGCCATTCCAATTTCCACACCAACGCGGCGTTTCACCTCACCCCGGACGTGCGGCCGCAAGCCGAGCGCTTCCGGCTCGACACAACCAGTCTGCGCGGCTTGTTCAACCAGCAGATCCACGGGTCCAAACGCTCGCTGCGTTCCGTGGAGGACTTTACGGAGTTCGAACAGCGCACCGCCTATTTCAACGGCGATCACGTGAGCGCCACCCGCAAGGGCGTGAATCTGCCGGATCGGCCCAACCAGGTTGCGATGATGGCGCAGATGCAGAACATCGTCGATTTTCCGCCGGCACCGAAGCTCGATCCGTTCGGACGACTTGACCCGGCTGCCGCCAATGCGCTGGAGATCAAGGGCGAGCAGGTGTTCATGGGAAAGGGCCGCTGCGGCGAATGTCATGTTCCAAGTCTGTCCTTCATGGACAACAACATGCACGATCTGAAGCTTGAGCGATTCTACAAAGTTGGCCAGACGTTCAACGATCAGGTTGCCATACCGGATGGACCGATCAAGACCTTCACGTTGCGCGGGATCAAGGATTCTCCGCCCTATCTTCATGACGGCCGCCTAATGACGCTGGGCGATACCGTAGAGTTCTTCAACCTGGTGCTCGGAACGAAGCTCGACCAATCGGAAAAGGATGCATTGGTGGCCTATCTGCTCACGCTCTAGAACACCGGGGAAACCGCGGCCGAAGGGTTAATTCGGTACTGAATGGAGGACATCATGCGTGCTGCCGTAATGACAGTAGCCCTGGCATTGTCGCCCTGCTGTGCGCTGGCGCAAATCGGGAATCCAGCCGGCCTTGCTCCCGATACGAGTATGGAGAAGCCTGGAGTTCCAGCACCGCATCAGACGAATTATCAGGATCGGCTTTTCGCCCAGCTGATTACGGTAGGCGGCAGGTCCGAGATAGAGCTAGGTCGGCTCGCGGCTGGAAAGACAAGTCACGATGACGTTCGGGAATTTGCAAATCGGATGGTCGATGATCACGACAAGGCCAATGAGCAGCTGAAATCCGTGGCAGATAAAAGCAAAATTCCACTTCCCGAAGGGCTCGACCCAGATCACAAGAAAATCCGTTCCGATCTCGAAAAACTCGACGGCACCGCGTTTGAGTTGGCTTACCTGGGAGCGCAGATCGTCGATCACCAAAAGACGGCGCAACTCCTGGCTTGGGAGATAGGCTCGGGCGAGGATGCAGCGCTTCAGCGCTTCGCCTCCGAAAAGCTGCCGACGGTGCTGGAACATCTTGACCTGGCCCGCGCATTGCACGCGAAGCTGGCGGGGCAGGCCCTGTTTGCGCCGGATGCGCAAAAGACCAAATGAAGCGCCCGGTCCATGTGAACCCCTGAAAATTCAGGCTGTCTTCCATGAATGTCAGCGCACGAGATCTGTGTTCGTAAGATGATCAGCCAAGCCTATCCTGAGCGTAGCCCTTGCTGATTGGGAAAGTGACGGCATGGCGGAACTTCGGATCGCCGCCGCGCTTAACCCGGCGGAGGAGTTATCAGATGAACGCGACCAAAGAATTTTTTGAAAACTGGCTGCAGGAGAATGTCGGCACTCTGGCTGGCGAAGAGGAAGTCAGCTTCGCCGTGCTGGCCCAGCAATTCGAGCAGGATGCCGAAGCGGCCGGTTATGGTCGCGAGGTGCGTGAGGACGAGCTTGGAAACATTGCAGATGCGATAGAGCAAGCGCTAAAGAATGCCGGAACTGGGGTGCATGGTGGCGTCGACGGAGAAGCCAGCGATGTGGCAGCCGTCATGGATGCGCTGGAGGTCGAAGATGCCAAAAGCGGGCCATAGGTTTTATCAGGTTAGCTCTATTCGTTTGTCGAAGTTGCCGGGGTAGCCCTATGGAGCAGTTTCGCAAGGACATGGCCGCCTTGGCAGAGCCGGCTTTCTGGGTATCGATAGGTTTGCTTCTGGTCCCGTATGCGCTTGGAACCGTGCTCCTCGTCTGGAACTGCGGCTGCCTGTAAGGTTGACTGCAGACGCACCCGGTAGTGGTTCAACGGCTCAAGCGCCCAATTCCCTGCAATGCCGAGCTGATGCGTTTCCGTGGGATCCCTTGCTGCAGGAAAGTCTGAACTATCGCGTCGCGAGGAAAGTTCATCGTCGACACCTGCGGCGTCACACCGTTTGGACAACCTAAAGACCGACAACGTGTTCCAAGCGTCAAATCAGCTATGAACCTGCCTCGAGCCGTCCCGCTGCTCATTCGCGCACCTGCAAGGTGGGCCGTTATCAATCGCTGGACGCGAGTTGGCAAACGACGCCAAGCCCGGATCGCATGCCTTGGGATCCGCCGCTGCATCCGAAAATAGCCCAGCAGCTTGCGAGCTGCCTGGGAACACTTTCGCCATCTCGAAGTTCGGCCCGCATAGGAGAACCGAGATGGCCATCCCACAAGCGGACAACGACAACCACCTGCGCAGGAAGCCGGCTCATGCAGGCAAGAGCTCCGCCAAGAGGACGATAGACCAGGTTAGAGCACGACCCAGGTACAAAATGGCACCGCGGGCGACAAGAATTAAGGCGAGGCGCTGAGATGCCGCGGACCAATGATGACGGTCGCAACGAGAAGACCACATCGGCTGCAGCACTCATTGTCGACAAGGAACGTGCTGAGCGCGCCGCCAAGACGGCGCGATTGAAGGAAGCGCGCCTTGCACAAGCCGTCACGCGCGGTCCCATCGAACGCAAGCCACGTGTCACCAAAAAGGTTCGCAGGATTTCTGTTGCTGGCTAGGAGGTGTCCGTGACTCGCAATCACGACAAGGAAAGATACGACCGCGCCAAGCGTATCAGCCAAGAGATGCTGGACGCTGAACGAGCGGAACGGGCCGAGAAGACGGCGCGGCTGAGACAAGCAAGGCTTGCACAGCATCTGGTGGAGACGTCGCCGGCGCAACCGCAAATTCATCGAAATCCATCCAGGCTCTCAAAAAGAGAAGCCGTAAGGTGATTGAAGTATTTTAGGCTCTCCACATCCGTGCAGAACCACGGCACGGCGTTTAATTTCGACCGAGAGCGTCTATCAATACCAATGGCGAGCAATTGCTGGGACTTTGCATCTCCGCACCCTCGCTATTATTAAAGCTGGGAGCGAAACCTGCTCGCAAAGTAGTCGGTGACCTTTTCGCTTAGCGGACGAGCTTGCCATTCTTCCACACTGACCTGCCTTGATCGTTTCAGGTCCTCGTTGAAAACGTCTATTTGCGTCCGCGCGAATTCCATACCGTAGACATTCAGAGTGGCCTCATCGTTGAGGCGCAAGGAACGCTCATCCAAATTAGCCGAACCAAAGCTCACCCAGACATCGTCGACGATCAAAAGCTTCGGATGGTACATTGTGGGTTGAAACTCAAAGATGCGCACACCGGCCTTGAGCAATTCGCCCCAGAAGTAACGTGAACCCTTTCGCACTATAGGCACATCCGTCAGCCAATTGGGAACGATGATATCGACCGAGACGCCTCGCCTCCTTGCATCAAGAATCTGCTGCAGGGCTATGTCGTCCGGCACGAAGTAGGCCATGCCGATGCGCAGATGATCCTTGGCCGCGGCTATTGCCGCCAACATCATCAACTCCATGTTCTCCGAGCCGTTTGGCTGCGAAGAAAGTATTAGCTGGGCATCGAGCCCACCAGCGGGCGCAACTGCAGGGTAGAACTTCGCGCCCTGCAATGTCTCGCCGGTCGTCTCAAGCCAGTTTTCGGCGAACGCCGCTTGGAATGCGGCCACGGCGGGTCCTTCGATCCGGTAATGCGTGTCGCGCCATTCATTTGAGTTGCGTGCGTTCCCGCGCCAATTATCGGCAATGCCGACCCCGCCAGTGAAAGCGACCCGGCCATCGACGACCAGCAGCTTGCGATGAGTTCGGTTGTTTACACGGTCCAACGTATACCAGCGTAGCGGCCGATAGCGTTCGAACCTCACACCGGCCGTGGTCATGATGTGGATCAAGTCCTCGTCGAAGGGAAGGCTGCCAACCCCGTCGACGTTCACGCGGACTTCGACGCCTTCGCTGGCCTTGGCCGCCAATGCGATCGCGAACTCGTAGCCGATGGCTCCTGACCAATAAATATATGTCTCGATGTCGACGCTGGATCGAGCCGCCCCGATTGCTTGCAGCATTGACGGAAATATTTCGTCCCCGTTGATGAGAGTTTGGACCGCATTGGAACCGAACATCTGCCCTTGCGAATAGCTGCTCATCGTCTTGGAAAATTGGGGATCCGTAGCGTCGAACCGATGGGGAACGATTGATCGTAGAACGCGCGACTCTGGAGTGAGATTTATGATCAACACCGTGAGCAGGCTGGCGATGGCGGCAATGGCCAGATAGATGAGCACCTTTCGCCAAAGCTCAATACCGGAGGTCTTCTTGCGGGCGCCTGACGCAACGGAACCGAAAGGCTGCACGTCAATCGCCCCGCTGCCGGCGATGGCGATGTTTTTCGATCTCCTCGGGCTCTTCATCGTCGATCCGCGTGATGTTTGAAGCCGCGTGATCTGACCGCAGAATCTCGTCAAGCTTGGCGTGGATCGCTTGAGTGTCGCGGTGCTCCGCGCGCTGGATGAACAGCGTCATCGCCCAAGTAAACAATGTAGCGGCTCCATGCCAATCCAAGCTCTGTCGCTCGAAAATCATCCAAAGGATTGCATAGGCCAGCAACACCAGGAACGCTGCGGGACGGGAAGTCAATGTGCCGATTGAGGTAAGGGCGCTCGTGACCGGATGATTTGCCATTCCAAAGAACTCGCGGCAGTGCCCCTGGTTCCGCGGGGCATTATATCCCCCCGCCATGAATCAACAAAAGGTACAGTTGAGCAGCGCACGCTTTCCAGGTGTCCTGCGTCGGCCCTCCCACATGCCATCCGGCATCGAGAACGGTCTCGATTTGGATAGTCTCGCCAAGCGTTCGGTTCAGCAAACGCTCATATCGGCGACGAGGCGATTTGGATTCAGCCGCTTCGGCACCTGCGGTTGCGCTTGGTAAATTCTGCTGCACGTTGTGCCCCATCAATCGCGCCGCGAAGAGTTATAGTCGCTGGAGTATCGGGCTTCGCCGTCTACACCCTTGCGCGAAGGTTAAGCGATGAATGGGCCGTGGGGCGATCTTCACGCATGAACAACGGCCGAGTGCATCATAGTTTAATGACAGCTGGTGGGCTGTGCCGCATAAAGCCGTGGTCAGCGGCTGTGTAACGGGTTTCGCTGCTTGGAGCGACTATCGCACTCTCGCCCGTTTGGAGGAGCCTGATGCTTAACCGACCCATCCGCATGAACACAGAAGCTCTCTACCCCAGTGACCTGAATATCCTTCGCGCGGCATTTGACGCGCTGTGCCAGGAATTTGCCATTTTGCCTGACACGGCGGCGGCCTATGCCGTCGCAAGAGAGTTGATCAGGCTGTTCCAAACAGGAATGACGGAAGCGGCCAAGCTGATGATTGCCGTGCGCGCACGTTGGCGGGACGATTGGGAGATGGGACGCAGCAACGCTGCCTGACGTTGGATGGTCATGCGAACACCATCCGCTGCATCCTTTTCGACACCGCCGCGTTGACCGTCAAACCTGCCAGAAATGGCCGATCCGCTGGCACACCGACTGGAGCAACCGATGCCGAAATTTCGCTTCGAGTTTATCGAAGGCATGTCGCAGCCTGCAATCTTCGCCGATATGGCTGATCGAGATGAGGCTGTCAGGGAGGCGAAGCGCGTTGCCAAAGAGGCCATGCTCGACGGAATTGTCGACGGCGTGGACCCGACCAGTTGGGTGACGAAGGTTTACGATGAGGCAGGCTATCTCGTCGCCACTCTCGGATTCCAGGATCTGGTCGCCGCGCCCAAGGATACGGAAGAGTTCAAGGAAACAGAGGAGCCTGGCGTCTTACGGTCGGGTTGAAGTCTGGTGTCTACGCTGTTGCCATCGAGCCAGATGTCCCGAAGACCGCCCTTGGAACATCGCACGAACCAAATCGTTCGCCGGTGATGCGCCCAACCATGCACGATAGCCACGTCAGTCGACCGGCCGCCGAGACCCAAGATGTCCTGATCGTCGGAGGCGGGCCGGCAGGACTGACCGCCGCTCAATATCTTGCCCGTTTTCGCCATCGCGTGCTGGTGATCGATGCCGGCGATCCTCGTGCCGCCTTGATCCCAACGAGCCATAACTGTCCTGGCTTTCCCGAAGGGATAAGTGGAGCCGATATCCTGGATCGCCTTCGACGTCACGCCACCTTGTATGGAGCCACTCTGGTTGGAGGGCAGGTCTATTCCCTCGCCCCTGCCTATGGAGGGTTCGTCACTGAGACCTCGATTGGCGCAATCCGGACACGCAAGGTGTTTTTGGCGACAGGGATCACCGACACGACACCCGTCATTCCGCGTCTACGCGAGGCAATTGCCGCAGGTGTCATTCGACTCTGCCCAGTATGCGATGGGTATGAGGCGATCGACCAGAAGATTGCGGTCGTCGGGCACGACGTGAGAGCCTTGAAAGAGGCCATTTTTCTCAGTCGGTTTACACCGCTCATAACGATGCTTGGAAGCGACGCATCCGACTTTTCGCTCAGCACTCGTAGTGCGGCGAGGGCAAGAGGCATAGTCATCGGTGACGCTCTCGACACGCTCTGTCCGGCAGCAGACGGCTGCGAGGCGATTTTGAAAGATGGGACTTCATACCGCTTCGATGCCATTTATCTGGCACTCGGATGCAAGGTTCGTTCTCAACTCGCCGAGGCCGTTGGCGCAAGATGTTGTGAAGACGGCTATGTCACAGTCGACGAGCATCAGCAGACTTCCATCCACGGCATGTACGCCATCGGTGACGTTGTCAAAGCGTTGAACCAGATAGCCGTCGCTTTTGGACAGGCTGCCATTGCCGCGTCGCATGCCCATAGAGAGCTGGAGAGCGCCGAGCGGACTGGATTTGCAGATCAGCCTTCTCAATGAACATGAGACCACGCGGCTGATCGGGATGTCGGCCGCTTGACGGCGCGTCGGAACGTCTCGACCCCGGCCGACAAGAAGTTGCCGCGCCCTGCAATCGCAGCAGATGATCCCGCCAACAGTTACAGCCGCGGAACATTCACTGCGGCACGAGGTTTGGCTGCAGGCCTACAATCCTCCCTCATTGTCTGGGCCTTGAGGCTGCCGAAGCAGCTTCGGCCCGTCTCGGCTTTGTCCGGGGCGGGCTTTCCATCTAGGAAGAGGCTTTCCGGATGTAGTTGAGGCAGATCACGCCGTAGACCGATAAAAGGCCGTTGCTGGTTCGAGCGGACGCCATTTTGTTTGCCTCCCGAGAACACGTGGAACATTCTTTCTCGTCCAGCGTTAGCGCGCGCCGGACGACCTGTTCTGCGATCTCTTGCTGGCCGGCATCAGAGGTTGCAACCACAGCTTCAGCCCGCCTCGGCCCCTCTCGAGACGGGCGGCGCGCGGAGTTGAGATGCGATGCATAGAGACGCCTTCACGCCATCAGAACTTGCCCTACTCAGTCGCGTCTTCGCACGCAGCAAAATCAAAAACGAAACCGCAACCGAGAGGGAACGCCGGGCATCACGTATTCTGGCCTACTACCAGGCGGGGATCACGGACGAGGATGAGTTAGAACAGCTTTCTCGCCAACCGCTGGGAAGGTGACGATTAGTCTTCCTTCTTCAGAGCTTCCGCCTCGTCTTTGAGCTTCGGCCAATCGGCGCCGTGCTTGCGAAGCAGCGTTCGGGCCTGCTTGGGGTCAATGTCCGTGAGCTCGACCAGATGTTCGAACTCAAGTTCCTGGCCTTTCGCTACCCGGCTTGCCTCGTTCGCTTTTCGTTGCACTTCGACACCCACTGCTGAGACAACATGAACGAGCGCCGAGAGTGCGCGTTCCAGAACTTTATACAAAAAATACGCGACACCGGTTGGGCCGTATGGGACGGGCTATGCCCTTCTGGCTGTGCCTTGCCGATTTCTTCCATGTGGGCCCGCCCCGACTTGTCGTCGGTCGCAAATCGCGGCGGCATCTTCGTCCGACTGTCCGACCACGCGGCGTGTGCCGGCGCTCGGCAGCTTTTCGACGCAGCAAGTCCGGTGCGCACGTCACCTCATCAACTTGATCTGAAGCGAGATGCTCAGCCTCAGAATCCTGTCGCCGTTTTCGTTCCGCACTTCAACAAACACTTGCTGCCCGTCCACCTCAGTGAGTGCATCTCTCGTAAGGTCGATAAGGCCCTCGAAGCCCACGCGGCGCACCTCCTCCAAACCGGCACATTCGATGCCGATTTGGTCCTCGAAGACCAGATCGTGATCGCCACTATCAAAGAAAAATCGTGCCATGCGAGAGCATCCGTCACCACTAAACTGCAGGGTTTCTTTGGTGCAGGTAGGTCGTGTCGAAATCACCTGCATGAGTGAGGCCAAGCCAATCCAGAACATGCACTCTTGATCCTGTGGTGGCGATGAGGCCTCTACGTCGAAGTTCCTGAAGCATTCGGTTGACGTGGACTGTGGACAAGCCCAATGCATCGCCAAGGGCTGCCTGGGTAATGGGAAGATCCGCGACGTGATCCTGGATGCGTCCAACCGAGCGCAAGCGAAAAATCAATTCGCACAATATGTGAGCCATGCGCGTGTATGCCTCGCGTCTTCCCACATTAGTGACCCATTCCCTGTAAATCGCTGCATCGATCAGGGTCGACCGCCAAAAAGCCGTCGCGATTCGAGGATGCTGTTCGCAAACGGCGCGAAGAGCGTCATGTCGTATGAAGCCCAGTCTAGCTGCTGTGAGGGTCGTAAAATTGCAATCCATGACCGACAGATGCAGTCCGTGCAGATCCGGAATATCCCCAGCCACAAAGAAGGATGTAATCTGCCGTTTGCCGTCGCCGGTAAGTTTGGTGGAACCGAGCAGGCCATCCAAAACGACAAACGAACTGACAGGACGGTCCCCCTCACGCACCAGGTCGTAGTTGGGCAAAAAATCCTTCTCCTGGATCGGGATGCTCTTCAAAACGTCGATGTCGGTCTGTCGAACATCCGAGATGCTCAGGAGTTTGCGGATAAGTACATCCGAGGATGAGGTGGGAGACAAATTGGCTACCTAGCTTATGTTATTTATCGAACTTGCAATCGCGCTGAAAGTTCCGTGACATTACAGAGCGGCGGCGGAGAACGGGCCCGGTTCGGCGGGTGATTGGACCGCCGCACAATCGAGCCCGCAGTTATGCCGCCCATAGGGGAGCCTGCGGAGCCACGCATTAACCTATGACATGGGCTGTGTTCGAAATTGTCGCTGAGATAACCATTGGCGCCAATTCGGCAAGGCTTTGACGTCCGCAACGGAACATATGCCCCAACTGGCGCTACGAGGTTGTTCCGCCGAGACAATCTGCAAGCACCTTGGAGCGGCAATACAGCTCCTGGCGCTCCGCTAAGCTCCGCTATTTGAAACAGTGGCTGGCTCACGCACGAACTTCATCCGCGGCGGCACGGCGAATGCCGTGAACCGCTCAGCCAGTCTGTCGAGGGCTTGGCGCATGCCAACTCCCGCAGCTGGCGCTCCGTGTCCGCTGATCACCATCTGCGGCTTCAGCGCAGCCAGTTGTTTCACGGATTTTTCCGCCGCATCCCAATCCGGTGTGAAGTAGCGCGGTGGACCATGCATCTCCAAGTCCTGAACGGCGACTTCATAGACCGACTCCTGACCCGTGGTGATGAAGGCGTCCCCAGCGATCAGCGAGCGGTCTTCTTCGCGCCAGAGAGAGACATGCCCCGGCGCATGCCCGGGCGTGTGCAGCCAGCGCCATCCGGGCATGCCGGGGACCGATCCGTCGGCCGGCAAGAGTTGCAGGCGATCTCCGAGATCGATTGGGCCACGAGGAAAGAGTGGCGAAAGCAGCGCTATCAGGCCGCCCCCCACCCAAGGATCAGGCGGTGGATAGGACCCAGTTCCGTCCAAATAAGGACGCTCGAGCGGGTGCGCAAAAACGGGCGCATCCCATGTGCCGGCCAGATCCACAACCGCTCCCACATGGTCGAAATGGCCATGGGTCAAGATGATCGCGGCGGGCCGCGCGCCGGCTCCAAAGCGCTTTTCAGCGACCGCCAGGATGCTGCTTCGCGACGTCGGCAAACCCGTATCGATCAGGACCCAGTTTCGATCTCCGCTGCCGGGAGCGCCGAAGAACACGACATTCACGATTGTCAGCCGCAAATAGGCCAAATCCGGCGCGATGCTCCAGACGCCGTCGCCACGATCCTCGCGCCTGGCATGGTCGATGTCGGAAAGTCGAATCTGAACGGTCATGCTGTTCCCTGCCTCCGTTGTAACCGCTGGACAATCGATGACGGCTCGGTCCCGAACTTGCCTCGGCGCACCTTGTTCCCTGGCTCCTGTCTGCTCCACCGGCTCGGTGGGCTCGATCGGGGAACAAAGGCTCGACCATCCGGGTTTGGCCCTGAGTAATACACTGGACGATGGTGCAGCATGGCAAATGAGAAGGGGTTGCCGCATGAGCGAAGCAGCACAAAGCGATAGCGATGGCTTGACTTCGATTGCGGGCACGTCGGCGTTCGCCAGTTTTTTCATGGCTGGCTTTGAGTGCTCGTCGCACCGGCGCAAGGACGGCGTTCGCCTCGATCTTATCCGCGCGACGTCGCATTATTTGCATGCCCTGGGCGACTACCGCGGTTGCGCCGAACTCGGTCTTCGTACCATCCGCGACGGTTTGCGCTGGCACCTCATCGAAACCGCTCCTGGGACCTATGACTGGTCAAGCTGGACGCCGATGGTCGAAGCAGCGCAATCGGCAGGTGTCCAGGTCATCTGGGACATTTTCCACTACGGATCTCCAGACCACGTTGATCAGGGGTCGATGCATTTCATCGATGCCTATGCCTCGTTCGCCGCGGAAGCTGTGAGGGTTCATCGTTCAATCGCCGGTACAGCACCTCTGTTGTGCCCAATCAACGAAATTTCGTTTTTCGCCTGGGCTGTTGAGGTCGGGTATTTCCCGCGCGTCGGTCCGAAGAAGCGGGGATGGTTCAAGCGGCACCTCGTGAAAGCTGCAATAGCTGGCGTTCGCGCGATGCGGGAGGTCGATCCCGCTTGCAGATTTGTCTGGGCCGAGCCGCTTATCCACATTGCTCCTCGCGACCGAACGCGGACCGAACGGCGCCGGGCCGAAAATGCCCATCTCGGACAGTTCGAAGCTTACGACATGCTGCTGGGCCGGGCAGAACCTGAGTTGGGGGGCAGCGAAGATGTTGTCGATGTCGTTGGCCTGAATTTCTACCCACACAATCAGTGGTACCTAAACGGGCCGACGATTCCGATGGGGCATCACGAGTACCGTGCCCTTTCGGAGATGCTGATTGAGGTCGCGCATCGATACGGCAAGCCGATGTTCATCGCCGAGACCGGCTCCGAAGGATCGGGCGGGGCGGCTTGGCTCCATTATGTCTGCGACGAGGTGCGTGCCGCAATCGGTCTCGAAGCGCCAATCGAAGGTATTTGCCTATACCCGATAACCGCCTATCCGGGCTGGGACAATTCGCGGCATGCGGAAGTGGGATTGTTTTCGGTCATCCAGGCGGACGGCAGCCGACACGTCCGCACGCCCATCGCGGATGAATTGGCCCGCCAGCAAACTTTGTTCGCGGCGAACCCGACGCGTTAGATACATGAGCGGCACGAGGACTGTTGCGAGCGCCTGTTGACGCCGCTTTGCCACGTCCGATGCTCCCAAGTACGTCTAGGTGGGGAGCTACAGCGCCCCTTCGGCCAACGACGCCTTCCCCGCGCTCGCCCATTCCGGGACGCTCTTTTGGATGCGGGCGAAGGTTGCCAGGGCCTGCCCGACCACCTGATCCATGTTGTAGTAGCGGTAGGTTGCCAGGCGGCCGACAAACCACACGTCGGGACAGGTTGCGCCGAGCGCTTCGTAACGCTTGTAGAGCTCTTCGTTTTCGGCCCGCGGCACCGGATAGTACGGGTCCCCGATATCGGTGGGATATTCGTAGGTCAGGCTGGTCCGCGCGTTCTGCTGGCCGGTCAGATGTTTGTACTCGGTGATGCGGGTGTAATTTTCCGTCTGGGGGTAGTTGACGACGGCAACCGGCTGAAACTGCTCTTGGTCGAGGGTGACGTGCTCGAAACGGAGCGAGCGATAAGGAAGACGCCCGAGCTGCCAGCCGAAGTATTCGTCGATCGGGCCGGTATAGATCAGGTGGTTGAATGGTATCTCGTCACGAATTTCGCGGAAGTCGGTCTGCAACATGACCTTGATGTTCGGATGGTCGAGCATGCGTTCGAACATTCTCGTGTACCCGCCGGCCGGCATCTTCTGGAAGCTGTCGCTAAAATAGCGGTCATCGCGGTTGGTTCTGGTCGGCACTCGTGCCGTCACTGATTTGCTCAGTTGGCTAGGATCGACGCCCCATTGCTTCCTGGTGTAGCCACGGAAGAATTTCTCATAGAGTTCGCGTCCCACCGTGCTGACGACGACGTCCTCGGCCGTTCGTACGTCCTCTACGGTTTCGCGCCGCGACGCGAAGAACTCCTCCAACTGTGTGGAATTCAGGTCGAGGCCGTAAAGGCGATTTACCGTGTCGAGATTGATCGGGATGGGAAGCAGTTTCTCATCCACGGCCGCCAGCACCCTATGCTCGTATGTGCGCCATTCCGTGAACTGCGAGAGGTAGTCCACGATCGACTGGCTGTTGGTGTGAAAAATATGTGGCCCATAACGATGGATGAGGATGCCGGCTTCATTATAGCAATCATAGGCGTTGCCGCCGACATGGCTGCGGCGGTCGACCAGGAGAACACTTTCGTGGCGCTGGGAGGCTATCCTTTCAGCAAGCACGCTGCCGGCAAATCCCGCGCCGACGATCAGCCAATCGAACATGGCTATGCACTCCTGCGGAGAGGGATGACCTTCTTACCTCGATAGGCACGCTCGATGTGAGCGGTCATGCCACTCCATGTCTTTTGCCAAGACATGTCCGCAAGATAGGCGTCGACTTGCGGCAGGAACGTCTCACGAGGTCGCAATAGAATGGAGCGCAGCTTGATTTCCAGATCGTCACTGTCGGCGATTTCCACCAGTCCAGCAGCGCCGTAGCTGCGCACAACGTCAACGATTGCCGTCGAGATCACCGGCAGACCGGCCGCTAGGAACTCTGGCGTCTTGGTCGGACTGATGAAGCGGGTCGCTTCGTTGAGTGCAAACGGCATCCAACCGGCATCCCAATGGCGCATATAGTGGGGCAGGTCGCAGTAGGCCTTTGCGCCCAACCAATGCAGGTTTTCGGCTCTGGGCAGGGTTGCGGGGTCGATCTTGACGACCGGGCCAAGCATCACGAAATGCACGTCCGACATAGTCTCCGCCGCCTGCGCTACGAGCTCGACGTCCAGCCGCTCGTCGATAACTCCGAAATATCCGACCCTCGGATGAGGAATGCCGGCCTGGTCGGTTGGCTCTTTTCCTGGGCGTCTCGCAGTGTGAAAGTGCTTCACATCGATGCTGCTAGGAAAAGGGAAGATCGCGTGATGCAGGTGACGCTTGGTCTCGAACAGGCTTAGGCCTCCGGTGAAAACGAGATCGGCGCGGCGCAGCAGGGCCTTTTCCATCTGCCCCAGCTCGGGCGGCGCATTCTTGAATGCGGAGAGTTCGTCCATGCAGTCATAGATGCATATGTCTGGGTCGAGGTGCTCGGTGAAGCGCAGAGCCATCGGTGTGTAGTACCAAGCGATCAACCGGCTGTGCGGCATTGAAGCTATGATCTGCTGGACAAATCTCCGCTGGACGGCATCTGCTTTCGCGGCCGACATGCCGAGCGGAAGCACTGGCGTCACAATTAGAATGCTTGGCGCTACCTCGCTCGTCCGCATCAGCGGCTGTGGCAGGTCTTCGAAAACAGGCTCTTCGAAGTAGACCACTCTCTGCTGCATGGAGGCGAGACTGAGGATATGTTGCGGGCGTTGATGAACGAAATTCCACCGCAAATGGGAGAAGCAAACCAGTAGATTTTCCCTGCCAGCGCGGTTACTGGCGACTGCCCCACCCAAGGCTGCTTCCATTGAAGATTTCCTTCCTTTAGTCTGTCGTTTATGTTCCGACTAACATTTGTTAGTCGCGGACGGGAGAGAACTAAACTTCGTTCCCGTCTCCTAACTTTCAACGAGGTGAGTTGTTCCAAGGTGAAATGGAGCGCCTTCAGTCGCCGCTCGATAGACGAAAACGAGATCCGCTCGCTGAGTCGAGAACGGCTATCGTGTGTCGGCGGGCTTTGAGGCGCGGGGCGACTGGGGAATGCTGGTGGAGAACGGCATTGCCGTATTTGCGTTGAACTTGTCGGCTATAAAATGTGCAGAACATCACGTTGATTCGCCTGCACGACTGGCGATTCGGTTTTGGCAGGGCAAGATTCCGGGGCTGATATGAAGATCGACTTTGCGACCAATGTTTTTCCGCTGTTTCATCCGCAAAGCGTCGATGATCTCAAAGACCCGTGCCCTGTCTTCGATGGCAGTCTGTGGCACGTCTTCGGCTCAAGTGGCACGGTGACCACCGAGACGTGGAGGATCCTTCATGCCACGGCGCCCGATCTCTATGGACCGTGGACCGAGCATCCGCCGATCGAACTTCCTATCAACGGGAGTGGTGTTGCGGCTCCCGGCGTCATCCACGAAAGCGGCGTCTTTCATATGTTCATCCAGACCGAGTTCATGAAGTCTGGCGGCCGGTGCGAGCACGCGGTTTCCAATGACGGATTCCAGTGGGTGGTTCTCAGCCCGGCGATCCTTGCCATCCCGGACACCGAGGAGGACGGCATTTACGATCCGCATCCCGCAGTTATTGGCGGCAAGCGCTACCTCGTCTATTCCGCGATGCCAAAATTCACCAGGGTGCCGCAACCCGACATCTACCTCGCACGGAGCCAATCCGACTCGTGGTTCGGTCCCTGGAAGCGGATCGGCAAGATCCTCGACCATAATGATGTCCCTCACCATAATACGAGAGAGGATCCCGACTATGAATGGGGCATAGAAGGCGCACAGCTGGTCGAGTTGCCGGACGGTCGGGTGCTTCTCAATGCCACTTGTTTTCTGCCGAATGGACTTCGGGGGAATCGGCAACGCGTGTTTTTCGCCATCGCTGATGACGTTGCCGGACCTTACATATCGATCGGCCCGGTGCTGGAGCCAGGCCAGCCGGGAGAGAACGGCCACTCCACGGTGATGATCGAAGGCAGCCAACTATCGTTGTTTTACCAGAGTCGGGTCGCCACGACCGATCATCGGTGGCGCTATGGCTTGGCCAGATGTGACGTCGCTCTGCTTTCCAGGGTCGCATGATTCGGCCGATGCCATTCGGCACCGACTATCGACCGACTGGACTGCTCGCATTTGCGCAATGAGCTTCCGTAGCTCGAGACGTCCTGTCGGAAAGCCTGCCGGAATTAAGTGCGCCTCGTACGGAACAATGCGTACGAGCTGAGGTTCGGCTGACTTCAAACTAGGAGTCAGACATGTATTACACCGACAAGAAACTGCAGTACCCGGTTCGTGTGGAGACGCCGAACCCAGTCTTTGCCCGCGCGTTGCAGCAGGCCATAGGCGGAGTAGAAGGCGAGATCCGCGTCGCCTTACAGTATTTCTTCCAGGCATGGGGATGCCGCGGGCCGGCCAAATACCGCGACCTGTTGTTGAACACAGCGACCGAGGAGCTCGGCCATATCGAAATGCTGGCGACCGCGGTCGCCCTCAATCTCGAGGGTGCACCACTTTCGCTGCAGGAGGACGTCTCGTCGGATGCGGTCGGCGGCTCGATCCTCAACGGGATGAACTTCCCGCCATATTTTGTCGACCGGCCTGGCCGCACTGCCTGAAAACGCCAACGGTGTTCCCTTCAATGCTTCGCATGTCTATGCCAGCGGCAATCTTGCCGCCGATATGGTCGCAAACGTCACCGCGGAAGGAAGCGGCCGCGTACTGGCGACCCGCCTGTACAACATGACCAACGACCCTGGCATGAAGGACATGCTGTCCTTCCTCATTGCGCGCGACACCATGCATCAACAGCAGTGGCTCGCGGCGATCGAAGACATGGGCGGATTGAACGCGTCTCTGCCGGTCCCCAACTCCTTTCCGCAGGAGAAGGAGCATCAGGACGTGTCCTATGCCTTCATCAATTGCTTCGTCGAAGGTGTCGAACCAGCGCGGGGACGTTGGAGCGAAGGACCGTCGATAGACGGAAGGGGCGAGTTCTCCCTTGTTGCCGCTGCGCCAATGGGCGAGGAGCCCATGCTTTCGCCGCCAAGGCCAAGTTCAGGCGCCCAGAGCGAGCAGATGATCGACAGGCAGGCAGCCGAATAGGCTGTCATAGCAATACCGAAGGCAGCCGGCACCGGCTGTCTCCCCCTTGGCGCTTCTCGCTGACTCGGCCGCACGCGGTTATATCGGCCAATTGACGCTGTGTACGAGAGACAGCGCAGCTCATTGGTGATTGGTGTGTGCCTGACGAGCTCTCCATTTTCAGCTTAGCTATAAATGCTTCACCTAATGGAACATCGGAGGTTCCACGAAGTTGGGAGCCACGGAGGACGTGCACATGAACAGTGTTATCTATCTTATCGGCCTTATCGTTGTCGTGCTCGCGGTCCTCTCCTTCCTCGGTCTTCACTAGGTGGCCCATGCAGCGTGAGAACGATCAGGGCGGACAGCCCACCGATTTTGACAAGGCGAAAAGCGACGTTTCCGACAGGCTTCGCCTGGAACAAGAACGTGCCAGCGAGTTGCTCCACGACGCGCGTGACACGGTGACCCGTAAGGCTGGCGACTATGCATCTGAGGCCAGGGATGTCATTTCCGACAAGGCGGAGGAAGCTCAGCGCGACATCGGATCGAGTCTGGCGGCGCTGGGCGGCGCACTGCGCGCAGCCAGTGACCACCTGGCCAACAACGATGAAAGGAACGCATCGAAGTTCGCATTGGATGCCGCCGGTGGCTTGGAGCGGCTTTCATCGTCATTGAAACAGAAGCCGTTCGGCCAGGTCCTGGAGGACGTGCAGTCCTTTGGCCGGCAAAATCCCGGTGTCTTGCTTGCCGGATCGGTATTGGCCGGATTGGCTCTCGGGCGGTTCATCAAGGCTTCTCCGCCGGCGGGTCCTGAAGCAGCTCAGGGAGCGTCGGGAGACATCACGTCCAGCCAGGCCGCCGATTGGTCCGCCGACAGTTCCCAGAATTTCGACCTTCTCGGCGAGGATCCGGCCACTCAGAATGCGGAGCAAGACAGATGAGCACACAGGACAATACCAGCCTTGCCGGGCTGGTGACGGACCTGGCCCAGAACGTCACCACGCTGGTGCAAACCGAAGCCAGGCTGTTTCGGGCAGAGCTCTCTGAAAAGCTTACCAAAGCCGGAGCAGGTGCCGCGGAAGTACTGGGCGGCGCGATCTGCCTGCTCGCCGCGCTAGTGGTGTTGCTGCAGGCACTCGTTATCGCACTGACGCGGGCAGGGCTTGGCGCGGGGTGGTCTTCCCTGCTGGTCGGTGTGGTCGTGGCGGTCCTCGGCGTCATCCTGCTGCGGACCGGGATGGCCAGCATGGCGCCTTCGGAACTTACCCCCGACCGGACCCAGGAACAGCTCAAGCGCGATGCGAGCGTGATCAAGGAACAGGTGAGATGAAAGAGAAATCCGCAGCCGAACTTGAACGCGAGGCAGAGGCAGCCCGCGCCCGGGTGATGGAGACCGCCGAATCCATTCGAGGCAAGATGACGCCGGGACAATTGCTGGATGAGTTCACCGGGCTGTTTTCGGGAGGGGAGAGCTCGGCCATGCTCAGCAATCTCAGAACACAGGTCCGAGACAATCCTTTGCCGGTCACCATGGTGGGCGCGGGTCTGGCTTGGCTAATGTTCGGCAGCGGTACCTCAAACATGGCCCACGGTTCGGCTGGCTACCCATTGCCTCCAGCGCCGGGACGACATGATGAAGGGGAGCGCGGCGGCTTCGGCGGCACGCTCTCCGATGCCGCGGATTCGCTCTCATCGAGCGCTACCAGCGTCGGCGATACCATATCGAGCACCGCAAGGGCCGCTGCGGCGGGTCTGACGGGAAGCGCTGCCAATGCAAGCTCGATGACTGGTGACATGGCGGCGAAAGCCAGCCGCTCCGCGCAAGATCTGTTGGAAGACCAACCCTTGGCCGTAGCGGTCGTCGGTCTCGCTATCGGCGCCGCTATAGGTGCAATGCTGCCGCATACCACAACGGAGGATGAGCAACTAGGCGCCTTTGGTGACAAGCTTCGCGATACTGCCGGAACCATGCTGGACAGGGGTCTCGATGAGGCCAAGCAGGCCGCCGCCGACGCCTATGAAACCATCAAGCAGGAAGCTGGCCGGCAACATATGGAAGCAGACACGATGGCCGATCAGCTCGGCGAGATCGTGAAGTCCACAGCAGACGAGACCGAGCGTGCCGTGCGGGAACGGATTTCCGATCCGTCTCAGCGCCAAACTTAGCTTGATAATCCTGGATCAACGATAAGTCGGTCTCTTCGAGAAAGGGGTCGGCCTGTCCGTCGAACGGTGAACCGCTCGAGTCATTTCAGAGCGTAGAGGTAGGCCGCGATATCGCGCGCCTGCTGCTCCGTGATCCGTGTCGATGGCATGGCCGTGTGCGGATCGATTTCCCTGGCCGATCGTATCCAGCGGATCAGGTTCTCTGGATTGTTGGCCAGCCCGCCGCCGATAAAGACGCGGCCAGCAAGACTAGCATCCAGGCGAGGACCGACCTGCCCTTGCGCGCCCGGCACGCCCGTAATCGTATGGCAGCCGGAACAGCCATTCGCAGTCGTGATCGGCAAGGCCCTCGCAGTGTCACCGCCCGTGGCCGCCTCCGCCTCGTGGCGGACGCGCGCGGCCCGATCGGACCACCAGGTCATTCCGGCCACGGCCGCGACGAGCAGCACTAGCGCGGCGATGACGGCGGCAAGCAGTTTAGACAAGCTCGTACGCATGCGCCGCCTCCCTCCTTCCGCTCGCCTTGATCCACAACGCGGCCAGCAGCAGCGCTGCGCCGCCATATATCAATCCAGCCGGAACCCACATCACCAGCCCGGCAAGTTGCTGGTCCTCCAGGGGGCTCAAATTCCACAGTGCCGCTCCCACGGCGTTCTCCGGGTACCAGAGGCGCGGCGAGAGCAACAGGAGGACGCCGAGCAGCCCGGTATGCAGCGAGGTGACAAAGAGGTGCATCACTGCGCTCCCGTAGGCATGCTGGCGGCCGGGACGCGGCAAGAGGACCCACCAGAACAGCAGCCCTGTTCCGAAGAAGCTCGCGTGCTGTGCATAGTGCAGCACGCCGCGTTCGAGCGCGGCTTCGAATAACACCGGAATGTGCCAGATCCATATGGCTATGCCGTGGATAATGGTCGCCATGATCGGCCGCGTTGCGAAAGCCCAGACCGCCTTCAGCCAATTGGCGTGCCCGGCAATTCCCAGAATGCGCCGGAATCGGGTGGGTAGGCCCCACATCAAGGCCGCAGCCGGGCAGGCAGAGACCAACAGCGGCGCCGCCACGGCCATCAGCAGTTCATGCTCGATCATATGCGCCGCAAAGACCTGCTCGCCGAGCATATGAATCGGGCTGACCAATGCGGCTGTCAACACGCCCCATCCGGCCGTGAACAGCAGAGCCTGGCGCAGCCGCAACGTCCTGCCGCGGCTGCTGCGCCGCCAAAGCCGGCTCGCGCCAACGACATATATCAAGGCAAGCACGGCGAGTGGCAGGGTGATGGGCAGCGCGAACGTCCACCCGGCCCCGGGCGCGCCGGCGCCGTAGCAGATGGAAGTAGGGAACAGCGCGTCCAGGTTCATCGCAGGCACTCATCCAGGATCAGCGCCGCGCTGCCTTGCATGAGGATCACAAGCGCAAACAGCAACGCCGACAACATCCCGAGATTGGCGACGAAGCGCTCTGTGCCGCGCGTACGCTCCGGTTTGAATCCGGCACCGCCTCGCCGCTTCGCCCGCCACGACAGCGCCCCGCCGAGCAGCGACAACAAGACGAGCAGCAGCGCCACGGGAAGCACGACCGGCACCTGGCGGTTGCATTGCCAAGGCACCAGCGCATAATTCAGCTGTGTCGAGACCGCCCAGGCCAGCGGACCTGACAGAAGACCACCCCAAGACGTTCCCAACCGCAACGCTCGCATCTCAGCCTAGCCTCGGCGCCCAATAGATGAGCACGTAGATCGGAATCCAGGTCAGGACCACGAAATCCCAGTAGAAGACATTGTCGCCGACATCGCCGAAGCGCCGGCCGCTATAGCCGTGGCGCGTGAACATCAGCACTGTCAGCACGATGGTGTCGCCGACATCTGTTATGAGGTGCGTGGTGTGCAGGCCAAGCAGCACCCAAAGCATCGATCCATAGGCGTTAGTGTCCCAATAGATGTTGAGGGCGGGGAATTCGAACCAGCGCACGACGAGCGGAGCGATGCCGAGCAGCGACATGACCACCAGGCCGATCCGCACCGGAATCATGGAGCATTGCTTGGCGTGGCGGTGGAGGACGTGGTTGGGCACAAGGCTGACGACAAACAAAATCATCACGATCGTTCCGGGCCAATGGTTCGGCTGCGGTGCGCTAAGCCGCCATGCTGGCCATGACAGCGCAAGGTAGAGATACGCGCCCGCCGCCAGCGCGAAACCGGTGCCTTCGAGCGCCATGAAGCCCAACGTGCCCCACCAGGTCGGGCTATGCGGACCATGCCCGAAGGTCGGCAGTCCTGAAAGATCGGCGGCAACTCGATGCTTCATTCCTGGTCCTCCGGATCGCCCTTCGGCCAGAACCAACCGATCAACGTGATGGCGATCGGCGCGGCGCCCCAGACGATGGCCCAAGGCGTAAAAATCGAATAGAGAAACGTACCACCGACGGCGAGCGCCGCGAAAAGAGGCCAGATCGACGGTGTGGCCGATTTCTCACGAATGTCGGGATGAGCTTCCGCCACGGTGGAGATGAGGAGCTCGCGCGCATCGACGCGGAGCCCGGTCGCTACAGGGAGCGTCTCGCGCTCGGCCCAGAGCGGCTCGATATGGGTGACGATGGGAATGCGTGCGAAATTATAGCTCGGCGGCGGCGAGGATGTTGCCCACTCCAAGGTTCCTGCGTCCCACGGATTGTTGCCGGCCGAGGTGCCTTTCAACGCGCCATGCACAAGATTGAAAGTGAACAGGACAAAGCTCAGGAAGAAGAGCAGCGCCCCTGCCGAGATGAAAAGGTTGATGTTGCCCCAGCCAAGCTCGGCCGGATAGGTGTAGACCCGTCGTGGCATGCCCCATAGGCCGACGAGATGCATCGGGAAAAAGGCCGCATTGAACCCGATGAAGGCCAGCCAGAAATGGCACCGCCCAAGGCGTTCGCTCATCATGCGGCCGGTGATCTTCGGGAACCAGAAATAAGCCGCGCCAAGCAGCGGGAACACCGAGCCGCCGATCAGCACGTAATGGAAGTGCGCGACGACGAAATAGGTGTCGTGCACCTGAAGATCCAGTGGCACCGAGGCGAGCATGACGCCGGTCAGCCCGCCGATGACGAAGATGAAGAAGAAGCCGAAGACGAACAGCAATGGCGTCCGGATCACCGGCCGGCCGTCCCAAAGTGTTGCAAGCCAGCAGAAGATCTGCACGCCGTTTGGAATGGCGATCAGCATGCTGGATGCGGTGAAGAAACTGGCGCCGAGCTTAGGCAATCCCGTGGCGAACATGTGGTGAACCCAGAGCCCGAACGACAGGAAGCCGACTGCGATCAGCGACAGGACCAGCCCGAGATGACCGAATGTCGGTCGCCTGGCGAAAACAGGAATGATCGCGGACACCATGCCCGTCGCCGGCAGGAAGATGATGTAAACCTCCGGATGGCCGAAGAACCAGAAGAGGTGTTGGAACAGCAGAGCATCCCCACCTTCCGCCGGGTTGAAGATGTGCGTGCCGACCAGCCGGTCAAGGATCAGGAAAGTCGAGGTGATCATCACCGCCGGCATCGCGAAGACGACGACGAAAGAAGTGACCAGCATCGCCCAGACATAGAGCGGGATCTTGTCCAGCGACATGCCGGGGGCCCGCTGCTTGAACACCGTGACGATGGTTGCCACCGCGACGGCCAGTGACGACACTTCGGTATAGGTGATCATCTGCGCCCAGACATCGGCGCGCTTGCCCGGTGCGAATTCGGGGCCGGACAGCGGCACGTAAGCGAACCAGCCGACATCCGGCGCCATGTTGAGGGCAAAGGACACCCAGGCGAAAGCGCCGCCCGAGACGTAGATCCAATAGCTGAACGCGTTCAGGCGCGGAAACGCGATGTTGCGGGTGCCGACCATCAGCGGCACCAGGTAGATCCCGGTCGCCTGCACGATGGGCACGGCGAACAGAAACATCATCGTAACGCCATGCATGGTGAACAGCTGGTTGTAGAGGTCCGGCCCGATCAGGCCGCGTTGCGGTCCCGAGAGCTGGATACGCATGGCCACAGCGTTGAGGCCGCCAAGACACAGGAAAACAAATGCGGTGATCAAATAGCGTCGTGCGATCACCTTGTGATCGACGCTAGACAGCGCTCCAAAGATACCGGACGGCGTCCGCCAAGTGCGTTCGAGCCAGCGATGCAGACTGGCATCATCCATTCCCGTATCCCGGGGTCCGTCGCCTTCGGGAGCGAGGTCGCCCTTGGAGGCGGTATCCAGTTCCGGGATGTGGCGGTCGCCTGTGATATCGGCGCTGCTCATTTCAGTCCCTCGAGATAAGCCACAATTGCGTTGAGCTCGTCGCCATTGAGATCTGCCACTGGCATGTGGGAACCCGGCTTGATGCCTTGCGGGTCGGCTATCCAGGCGGCGAGATTGCCGCGGCTCATCGTCAGCGTTCCGGCCGCCAATGTTTTCCGGCTTGCTATGTGGGTGAGATCGGGAGCCACCGTTCCGCCGGCCGGCGTCCCCCCGATCCTATGGCACATCACGCAGGGGCGCTTGAGGAACAGGTCCGCGCCGGCCTTGGCCTCGCCACTCGCCGGCGCGCCGGCCGGCTGCAACTGGTCGTTCAGCCAGGCATCGAATTTCGGACGCGGCTCAGCGATGATGAAGGTGCCCATATTGGCATGCTGCGCGCCGCAGAATTCAGCGCATTGACCACGGTAGACGCCCGGCTTGTCCGCCTTGATGTCCAGCACGTTCATGTGACCCGGTATAAGGTCGAGCTTACCGGCCAAGCTTGGAATCCAGAACGAATGGATCACATCCGTCGAGGTCAAAAGAAGCCTCACCGGCTCGCCGGCGGGGATGTGGACCTCATTCGCCGTCGTCAGGATGCGGCTCGGCGTAGCATTCTCGTAACGCACCTCCCACCACCACTGATGCCCGGTTACCCTGATTGTCAGCGCGGCGTCCGAGCCAATGGCGGCAAGCGTCCTGTTGGCGAAAAAGCTCAGCAGCGTAAGTCCGATCAGGATTATGGCGGTCAGCCCAACAGCGGTGACAACCACGCGCATCTTGGGGCGTTCGGCCCCTTCGTCGAGTAAGAGCGGCTCATCGCCGGGACGCGATCGCATGACCAGCGGTGCTGCGAGCGCGATCATCACCAGCACCCACACAACCGCGCAAAGCGCGGTGAAGAACCAGATCAGCCAGGCCAACTCGCCGGCCGCGGGGCCTTTCGGGTCCAGCGCCGACTGCCAGCCTGCGCATCCCTGCAGAAGCAGGACACACAAGGGGGCAAGCGCCATGAAGGCGAGCCGTTTCACGGCGACTTTCCCAGCGTCGCGGCATCCGGCAGGCGGTTTTCAGACGGGTGCACCATCATATCGTCGTTGCGCTGCGGCGCGGCGGAGGAGGGCGCGTTGCCGCTCAGTGCGCGTACGAAGGCCGCAAGTTCCCAGATTTGGTCGTCGGGTATCTTCTGGCGGAAGCTCGGCATCCCGTTTGGTCGCCCGTCGCGGATCGTGGCATGGATGCTTTCGATCGAGCTGCCGTAGAGCCACTTTTCGTCCATCAGCGCCGGGCCCATGCCGCCACCGCCATTGGCGTGACAGCCCGAGCAGTTGAACCAGCCGAACAGGCGCTTGCCCTCGCTAAGGTGAAAGGCGTTCGCCTCGAAGCTCGCCGCCTTGTTGTCACTGGCGGAAGGCCGCTGGCCGCCGGGCTCAAGCGCGGTCACCGGTGTCGGCTGTTCGCCTGAGCCGAGCGCCGATTGTGGCCGGGTATCGCGCTCCTCACGCTGGCAGGCGACCAGGGCCAGCGTCAAGGGCAGCAACATCGCCAGAGCCTGCCTCATCGCGCCGGACTCCCGGCCATGTCCAGACGCGGTACGCCGTATTGCGCCAGAACCGCGTCGATCTCCGCCTTGTGTCTGGCAAGCGCGCTATTCACATCGCCACGCAGCGCATCGTCCTCGCGCCGAACACCCATTGAGATGTCGTACATCAGCGGCAGTTGCGGTCCGTCGATGCGAGGCGTGACCGGCGTGATCCGGAGCGACACCTTTTGCCTCTGGGCGAAATAGCCGGCGAGCGGACCCCAGACCACGGCAAGATCAATCTCACCGTTCGCGACAGCTTCGACGATGCGCGCCGGAGGGTTGGGAGCGGAGTAGTCGCCATAGACGGGATAGCCGATCAGATGTCCGACGATGCCGCGGCGGCCAAGCGCTTGGACAGGCGGCGAGTTGGCGCCATCGTCGCCGATGAGCTGAACACCGATGCGCAATTCTCGCAACCGCGGGTCGTTGAATGAGGCCACGTCCGGGCCGTCCTGGCGGGTCACGAAGACATAGGACGAACGGTAGTAAGGCGTGGTGGTGCGCAGCATTTCGAGATTGGCAGGCGTGCCGGGCACGAGATCGCAAAGGCCTGCCTTCAGCGTGTTGCGGATGAAGCCACGGCGCTGCGCCCACCAAGTATACGTCAGCTTGGCGCCGAGATCAGTGGCGATAATTTCCGCGATCCTGTTCTCGAAGCCTTGACCGGCCGCGTTGGAAAACGGCATGTTGTTCGGGTCGGCGCACACTCTCAACTCACGTGCATTGGCAATAGCCGGCAAGAGCAATAAGGCGAGCCCGGCCATGCCGATCGCCACCCGTTGGAACGCCTTGCGCGTCGGACGGACGGTCAAGTCCAATCGATCAAGGAAGCCGGAACACATAAAGCGTGCCTCCCGCCGTGGTAGCGTTCTTCAGATCCTTCATCGCGTTGACGAAGCCAAGTGCCGCGGTGGCATCGCGTGGGTCGAGGTCGCCCGAAACGATGGCGCCGGCCCAGCCACCGACGCCCGACAGAATTGCGACATATTGGTGCCCATCGGGGCCGCGATAGGTGATCGGCTGGCCGATGATGCCGGACGATGTCTTGAACTGCCAAAGCAGATCGCCAGTCCTGGCGCTGACGGCCTTGAACCAGCCTTCCATGGTGCCGTAAAAGACGACATCGCCGGCAGTGACGACGGTGCCACTCCACACCGGGAAGTTTTCTTTCAGGACCCAGGCCGGCTTGGCCGCGGTAACATCCCAAGCGGTAAAGGCACCCCGATTGCCCCCCGGCCCGGGGATCATGCGTACGTTCATGCCGACATAGGGTGTGCCTGCGATGTAGTTTACCTCGACGCCTTCTTCGTCCATGCAGAGATTGTTGTGGGGGATGTAGAGCAGGCCGGTCTTCGGCGAAAAGGCCGATGGTTGCCAGTCCTTGAGGCCGGACGCTGTCGGGCAAATATCTCGGACCACCTTGCCGGTGCCGGTTCTCTTGTCGGGGTTTGCAATCAGCCGGCCGGTCTTCAAATCGACACCCTTGCTGGAATTGACCGGGCCATAGGCTGTGGCAGACAGCACTTCGCCAGTGGTTCGATCGAGGATATAGAGGTAGCCATTGCGTTCCGGTCGGACCAGGACCTTGCGCGGCTTGCCTTGCCAGGTCATGTCCAGAAGGATCTGCTCGTTGATGCCGTCATAGTCATGGAGGTCATGCGGGCTCCACTGGTAGAACCACTTCGCCGCTCCGGTATCGGGATCACGCGCGAAAATACCGGACGTCCATTTGTTGTCGCCGGGCCGCAAATCCGGATTCCACGGTCCTGGATTGCCTGTGCCGTGGAAGATCAAGTTCAAGTCCGGATCGTAGGAGATCCAGCCCCACATATTGCCGCCGCCGATCTTCCAGGCTTCCGGCGGCCATGTCGTCACGCCAAGGTCTGTGCCCTTGTCCATGTCATAGTGGGGCTTGAAGTCCGGGCCGATCAGCACATCCTTGTCGGGTCCAGTGCCATAAGCCGTCCAGACAACATGCCCGTTTCCGGCATCCAGCGCCTTCACCCAGCCGCGGACGCCCATTTCGCCGCCGGAATTGCCGACCAGAACTTTTCCCTTCACCACCAGCGGCGCCATGGTGATTGTCTCGCCGATGTTGATGTTGCCGATATGAGCGTTCCAGATCGGCTTGCCCGTATCGGCATCGAGCGCGATCGTGTGGCCGTCCAGCGTGTTGAAGAAGATGCGCCCGTGGGCGAAGGCCGCGCCGCGGTTGACGACATCGCAGCAGGCCACCCCTTGTGCCGCCGGCTCGGGGTTGGGCTCGTACTTCCACTTCATCGGCGCGCCGGGCCTGGAAAGGTCGAGCGCGTAGACGATGTTGGGAAAGGGCGTGACGATGTACATGATGTTGCCGACAACCAGCGGCGCTGCTTCCTGGCCCTTGTTCACCCCGGTCGAGAAGGTAAAGGCGACCTGCAGGTTCTTGACATTGCCTTCGTTGATCTCGGTCAGGTCGCTGAAGCGGGTCGACGCGTAGTTCTTGGCTGGCATCGTCCATTGCCCGTCGTCGGGTGGCGCTGCGGCGGCGGGCGGCGCAATAGCCGCTGCCGATGGGGGCTCCGAGGCACCACTCAGGAATGGGCCGCATGCCAGCAGCATCACCGAGAATATGCAGGTGCGAAAAGAATTCCAGATCGCCAATGCGCGGGCGCCTCGTCCTGCGTCAACGCGCGCCGGTGCCGGGTGCAGCATGCCTTTCATTTGTGGATCGAGCCTCCCACGCCGGCGCCTAGCTCCGCCGCGATGTCAGCCTCGGTGCCGGCACAAAGCGGATGGCCCCAGCCCGATGCGCTTTTGCCCCCGGGATCGAGATCGTAGACGATGGCGTCCTTGCGATTGGGATTGACCCCGGCTGGAACCTTGTCGAGGCCGAGCGCCGCGCGAACACGCCAGGCGACATTGTGATCGGCGCATGAGGAATCTCCGGAGACTCCGATGCCTCCGACGATGCTCTTGCCGTCATAGAGGGCAAGCCCGCCGCCAAACACAACGACGCCTCCAATCGGCTTGCCGACGAGGGGATCGCTGGCGCTTCCGAACGTTTTGGGATCGCCCGCATAGGCCGCGGCCTGGTTGACCGGATTGGTCTCCTGCAAGCCGAAAAGCGGCCCGCCCGGCTGCGCCCCCGCGTAGAGATTGGCCGTCGATAGGGCCATCTGCGCCAGGCTGAGTCCATTGGCCGTGTTGGCCTTCTCTGCCGCGACGAGGCGACTGCCTGGCCATTGCGAATCGGCGGTGGGACCGCTGAAAGCGATCGCGCATACGGCGCCGTCGCGGGCGACGATAGCGGCCCATTCGTTGGTCTCAAAGCCACCGTTGGCAGGTCCGCCGCTTGCTTTCACATTGGCCTTGAGGACAGCGAGCAGCTTATCGTGGTCGGCCGGGCAGGGCGCCTGTGCCATGGCTTGGCCCTGTGGGAACAGGCCACCCGTCAACAACACCAGACCAAAGGCTGATAGCAAAAGCTGACAGCGATACATTGTCCTGCCCATTCGTTCGAGCATCAAAGAATCCCGGAGCACTCTGGCAGACTGGAAATGCGAGAATGAAGCCTTGATCCAATGCCGTCGGTATTTAACTTGGGCGATGCAGCTATGTTCCTGCTTCTGCAAAAAATTGCGCAGCCCCCTCGTACGCCGATGCAAGTTGCCGTCTGTCCGTGTCGCCGGCGGAATATCCGCGGCGAGATTGTGCTGCCTGCTGTGATACATATTGTGATACAAACAACACCCCGCAGGAAGGAAAAACGTGACAAAAACAGTGGGTTGATGGGCGAACTGATCCCAGCCAACGGTACCACCGGCTTTCCTCATAAAGCATTGGATTTAGTGGAAATGATCGCCCTCCGTTGCAGGAAGCGGTCGGGATCATGCTGCCCAGAGAGGTCAGGGATCACGGAAGGCGTGTGGTTCTCCGTATACCAGCCGTGACGGAGGAGAACGAACGGCAGACCCGAGGTCCGCAACGCAGCTTGACCTTTTGCAACGCTGCGCTGAAGCGCTTGAGGGGTTTTGAGCTATGGCGTTCCGGATGGGTGTCGCATCGGCCCGAACTGCGAGGTCGATCCTGGCTACGTAAATTAAACTCGTTGACGATGTCCGCTTCTGGCTGTTGGGACGCTTGGTCTTATCGTCCAACTGGGGATCGTATGGAGAACGGCAGCTATCTCAAATGCCTGCCGAGACCTGACAGTCGGTTACAGCCCGTTGCCGCCGGACTGCTTGCGCCCGCTTTTGGTCAGGCGAAATGCGTCAAAAGATGTTCGACGACGCGCTGTGTAGCATCGATGTCTGCCATGCTCAGCCCTCGGCGATGATCGCTAGTGCCTTTGCAAAGCTAGCATCAAGGGAGGTCAGCGCCTCAATCGCTCCGTCATATACGCTGTCGAGTGTCGCTCCCCAGCCGTCTGCTGCGCCACGAGTATCGATGCCAAAGCGGGCGAGCGCCTCCTCGATGCCGGCGTCGATGCGCCCAGCCAATTTTACGCCAGATTCGTTCGTCTCAGTTGGGCGAACGCCGATAGATACTCGTTTGACAGGAAGAACAATGACCGTTCTCACTTGGTCACGAGCGTCTGTTGGTAGAAGGTCGTTGACAGAGGCGCTCTGGGGCCATAGCGTATTGGTATAACAGGTATGCCAATGATCGGAGTTCTGATCAAGCCGCGGAAGCTTTCGGACGAGGTTGCAGCGCACCTTGAGCGGATGATCCGCGAGGGAGAGCTGGCCGAAGCCGACCGGCTCCCATCCGAACGGGAACTTATGCGGCAGTTTGGGGTCGGGCGCCCTTCAATCCGCGAAGCCCTGCTGCATCTGAGCAAGATGGGCCTTGTCGAGGTGAAATCCGGCGAGCGCGCCCGCGTCACTCGGCCAACGCCCCAATTCGTGATCGACGCCCTCTCGGGGCCGGCGCGTCACATGATTTCGGCCCCCGGCGGGGTTCATGACTTCCAGAGCGCGCGTTTGTTTTTCGAAGTCGGTCTTGCCCGCAACGCCGCCATCAATGCCACCCCAGAAGATATTGAAAGTCTCAAAGAGGCGCTTGAAATCAACCGACAGTCGATCGGGGACCTGACGCGCTTCGAGCGCACCGACGTGGACTTCCACTACGTGCTGGCGGTGATCACCCGCAATCGAATCTTCACAGCTATCCACGCGGCGTTGGCCGAATGGCTGCTCGAACAGCGGCGCACGACTTTGGCCAAAGGTGAAGACCGCAAGGCCTATGAGGCTCATCGCGAAATCTTTGATGCCGTCGCCGCGCGCGATCCAGACGCCTCCGAAGCGGCTATGCGCAGGCATCTGGAATATGTGTCCAGGCGCTATCTGGAAATTGCAGGTGCCAAGTGATGAGGGGCTTCGTGGTCTGGGTCGATTTCCGCCTCAAGCCGGGTGCCCGGGGCAGATTCCGCGAACTTGTGGACGCCAATGCAACCGCGTCGATGCGCAGCGAGGCCGGCTGCCGCCGCTTTGACGTGACGGAGGCGCGCGGCGAACCGGACCGGGTCCTGCTCTATGAGATTTACGATAGCGAGGCCGCATTCGAGGAGCACTGCCGCACCGCTCACTTCGACGAATTCAATACGCAGAGCGCGCCGCTCGTCGTGACCAAGTTGGTGATGACCTGCGACCTCGTTCTTGAGGCCACGCATTGACGAGAACTAGGCGGATTGGCCCTTTTGGGCGAACGGGAGGAAGTGCATGTCAGAGCCAAGTCTCAGGGCGTTAACTTCTCACAGGCGGGTCAAACTTGGTACGCTCGTCGCCGAGTTCGCGACGCCGGGTATAGGTCACATCCTGAAGTCCGCTGGCTGTGACTTCGTCTTTTTCGATATGGAGCATTCGGGCTTCAGCCTGGAAACGGTGAAGAGTGCGATCCGCTATTTCGAAGCGGCCGACCTGCCGGTTATGGTGCGTGTGCCATCGCAGGACTACCATTTCCTTGCCCGCGCCATGGACATGGGGGCCGAAGGCCTGATCGCCCCGATGGTGAGTACCGTCGAGCAGGCGCAGCACATCATCAATTCCATGAAATATCACCCTGCCGGCGTCCGCGGCGTGGCGCTGCAGATCGCTCATGACCGCTACCGTCCGGGCTCGGTCGCTGATAAATTCTCAGCCGCCAACAAGCGCTCGACATTCATCTGCCTGATCGAGACCGCCGACGGCGTCAAGAACATCGACGGCATCGCGGGACTGGACGGGGTCGATTGTCTGTGGGTCGGACATTTCGATCTGTCCGTCTCGCTCGGCATTCCGGGCGACTTCGCCCACCCCACTTTCACCGCTGCAATGGCCAAAATCGTTGCAGCCGCCAAGAAGCACAACAAATCGCTTGGACGCCTGGTGCCCAACGTCGCGCAGGGACACGACTTCTACGCACAAGGCTTCGATTTCATTTGTTATTCGGGCGACGTTTGGGTCTTGCACGACGCGATGGCTGACGCGGTTTCCAAAATCCGGGCCGGGTGCCAATAGAGCGGAGGAGACGATGGACAGCGTGAAATTCAGGGTGGCGCTTTCCGGTGATTTCCGTAAGCCGGACGGCTCGCCGACCTATCCAGATTTCGATCTGGAGCCGCTGCGCAATGCGGCGGGCGTCGAGATGATGTTCCTGGAATCGAACAGTCCGCTTCGCGCCGACCAACTTGAGGATTTCGATGCGCTGATCCTTCTCGCCCATCGCTTCGATTCCACGAGTGTCCCCAGGAGCGGCCGCCTGGCCGTCGTTGCCCGCTTCGGGGTCGGCTACGACACTGTCGACGTTGAGGCCTGCACCGCCGCCGGCATTGCCTTGGTCATCACGCCCGATGGCGTGCGACGGCCCGTCGCCGTATCCGTCATCACCTTCATGCTGGCACTGACCGGCAAACTGCTGACAAAGGACGCGCTCACCCGCAAGGGACCTCATGGCTTCCAGGAGCGCTCGGAACATATGGGCGTCGGGCTCGTCGGGCGTACGCTTGGGTCGCTGGGCATCGGCAACATCGGCGCCGAGGTCTTCCGCTTGGCGAGGCCCTTTGACATGCAATTCATTGCCCATGACCCGTTCGCTGACAAGAGGATTGCTGCCGACCTGGGCGTCGAACTGGTCGGGCTGGAGGACCTGTTTCGCCGCGCCGACGTGCTGTCGGTGAGTTGCCCGCTGTCGCCGCAGACCCACCACATCGTCAATGCTGAGCGGATTGCCCTGATGAAGCCGACAGCTTACCTGATCAACACCGCGCGCGGCCCGATCGTCGACCAGAAAGCGCTGACACAAGCGCTGCAGGCGCGCCGCATCGCGGGGGCCGGTCTCGACGTGCTCGAGCCGGAGCCTCCCGATGCAGACGATGCGATCCTCAAACTCGACAATGTCATCCTGGCGCCGCACGCGCTTTGCTGGACCGACCAGTGCTTTGCCGGCAACGGTGCCGCCGACGTCAAGGCGGTGATCGAGGTGCAACACGGTCGCGATCCGCACGGCGTGGTCAATCGCGAGGTGCTTTCGAGCGAGCTGTGGAAGACCAGACTGTCGGGGCTCGCGGCCCGCTTCGGAACCTAGGAGGACGCTGATTTTTGGTGCGCCGCCGCGGCCCCCTTGCGGCGACTTTACGGGAGGAATGCTCGACCGCCGCGCCCGCGGACGAGTGAGGCAAATGGAAACGGGAGGACCAAGCACTATGAACGATCGTGACAAACGTGACTTTCAGGCAGGTCTCGAAGCAGAGGTCGACGCCTTCATGCGCGGCGAAACCACCCGCCGAACTTTCATAACCCGCTTCGGTCAGATGACCGGCATGTTGGCTGCGTCTGGCCCGATGCTGGGGATGATGACCGATTGGGCGGTGGCGCAGCAGACGCTGGAACTGGCGGACGCCACCTCGCCGCTCGGCCAAGCGCAGGCCGCAGCCCTGAAAGCATCGAAGGAAGGCCCGGCGGACGGTTCCGCCTTTCGCGCGGTGGAGGCCGCCAAGGCGCATTCGGGCGTCACCCTCAACATGACCTACGAGGCTGGCCTGCAGGCACTCGATCCGCGCAATTTCAGTGGGCCGATGTGGGAGCAGCTTACCGGGATGAAGTCGAATGTCGTCGAACTGTCGAACCCTGACCAGTACTCCAAGGCAGTCGCCGAGCACATCGCCGGCTCGGGTGCCTATGACGTTCTCGACATCTCACCGGCCTGGACACCGTCGCTTGCCGATGGCGGCGTCATTGCCCCTCTAGACGACTACATCGCCAAATACATGAACCCGGCAGACCTCGAGGACTATCATCCCCTGTACAAGGCGCTGCCGACCTACAAGGGCAAGATCTGGGGGTTCTTCGACGACGGCGACATGTTCGCTCTCTACTACCGCAAGGACATCTTCGAGGATCCGAAAATGGTGGAGGCTTACCAGGCGAAGTTCAACGCCAAGCTTGGACCGCCGAAGACCTGGGAAGAATATGCCCAGATCGCCCAGTTCATTACCGACCAGATGGCGCCAAAGGTTTATGGCGCGGGACATTTCCGCAAGGCGGGCAGCCCTGGCAATCAGTTCGACTTTCTGCAGCAGTACCGCGCCAACGGCGGAAAACTGTTCGGAGACGACATGAAGGCCGGCTTGGTGTCGGATGCCGGCGTCAAGACGCTGACAAACATGCTCGCCGCAAACAAGGCCTCGATCCCCGGTAACAACGAGCTCGACGCCGTTTCCTTGTGGGCGGCTTTCCTGACCGGCAAAGTCGCGATGATCTATTCCTGGCCTCCTAGCGGCCGTATGGCGGCGAACTATTCGCAGTCCGCCACGGCAATCAACTTCATTCCGCAGTCGCAGATCGCTGGCAAGGTCGGCTATGCCGTCGTTCCGGGAAATCCGGAACATGCGACCGGCTACAACAAGGCACTGTCGGCGGATTCACCCAACCCAGAGGCGGCGTATCTGTTCATGCAATGGGTATGCTCGCCACCCGTCTCGCTGGCACGTTGCATGCTGCCCTATGCGCTACGCGACCCATACCGCATCTCGCACTTCAAGTCCGAGCTCTACGGCGCGCTCTTCCCCAGTGCCAAGGAGTACCTTGCCAACCTCAACAACTCGGCAAATGTCGGTCTGCTCGATCCGATCATGCCGGGCGCGCAGGACTACTTCTTGAGCATCGACCGCATGTGCACCGCGGTGTGGGCTGGGGCGGATGCGAAGGCGTCGCTTGAAACGGCGGCCGCCGAGTGGAACGAGACGACCGACCGACTGGGTGTGGATTCGCAGAAAGGCTTCTACACCGAGTTCTTGAAACTGCCTGGCGCCACTGCCGACAACACGGTGGAAAAACTTGGCATGGCCGTCACCCTCTGAGGGGAGGCATGCTGTCTGGAGCAATTGGTGTTGCGGGCGCTTGGCTCGCAACACCTCCCCGCTAAGCGGTGATTTTTGGATACGCCTATGCAGCCCACCGCCACGATCCGTCGCTTGAAGGCCGCCGGCGCACCGCCCCGGCTGTCTGCCTTTGCCCAATGGGCAGACCGTCACTTCAAGTGGCTGCTGGTGGCGCCTGCGGTGCTGCTGATTTTGGCGCTCTCGATTTATCCCCTTCTGTTCTCGCTGGTGGTATCTTTCATCAACTACGACTTCCAGGTGCCGGGCCACGCCTTTGTCGGATTGAAGAACTTTGAGCGGGTCGTGTTCGATCCAGTAGCACGTTGGTCGCTGTTGCTGACAGCATGGCTGTCGGGCATCAGCGTCGCTATCGAATTCGTGCTCGGTCTCCTGGTGGCGCTGACAATGGTGCGCAGCTTTCCGGGCCGCGGTGTGATCATGTCGATCCTGATCGTGCCGCTGTTCATCAGCCCGGTCATCGTCGGCCAGGCCTGGACGCTGCTTTTACAGCGGCCTTTCGGACCGACCAACTATATCCTGACGCAACTATTGGGGCAGGAGGTTACGATAGGATGGATGACGGAGCGCCCGTGGCTCTATATCTCGCTGATCATCGCCGATGTCTGGCAGTGGACGCCGTTCATGTTCGTCATCCTGCTCGCTGGGCTGACCGCAATCCCACCCAATCTCTATGAGGCGGCAGAACTTGACGGCGTCAACGCCTGGCAGGCTTTTTGGGCGATCACGCTCCCGCATCTCGGGCCGATGATGCTGCTGGCCCTGACCTTCCGTCTGCTCGACGCAATCCGTATGTTCGATACCATTTTCATCATGACAGGCGGTGGCCCGGGAACACAAACTTACACGGCCTCCTATTATCTCTATACCGTCGGCTTCACGCAGTTTCATCTATCGCAAGCAACAGCAGGAAGTTGGCTGTTCCTGATCTTTACGGCGCTCATCGTGACGTTGCTGGTGCGTCGGCTCTTGAAGGTAGAACCGGTCTAATGGCCGCCGTCGCGCCCGCCCGCCGCAGGAAACGCCGGTCGTTGCCGATCGGCCGAATTCTGCTGCTGGGGTTCTTCCTGGTGTTTGTGCTGTGGCCGCTCTACTGGATGTTCAACACCTCCATCAAGCCCAGCGACGACTACCTCACCGTACCGCCTGTCTGGTTCCCTGCCGCACCGACGCTTGTCCACTACGAAGCTGCGCTGTTCACCTATCGCGGTCTCGACGGGCTTATCAACAGCCTGATTATTTCGCTTTCGGCGACGGTGCTTTCGGCACTGATCGGCACGCTGATGGCTTATAGTCTGGCGCGCTACAACACGGGCGGCCGGCATCTGTCCTTCTGGGTCCTGTCGCAGCGCTTCCTGCCACCGATAGGCATCGTCCTGCCGGTATTCCTTATCTATCGTGGCGTCGGGCTGTACGACACCCATATCGGGCTGATCCTAGCTTACACGGTCTTCACGCTACCGGTGTCGGTTTGGATGATGTTTGCCTATTTCCGCGGCATGCCGAAGTCGATGGAGGAGGCGGCCCTCGTCGATGGCTGCACGAGATGGGAGGCGTTCTGGCGCGTTGCCGTGCCGCTCGCAGCACCAGGCATCGTCGCGGCGGCTGTCTTCGCCTTCATTGCCTGCTGGACGGAGTTCTTCTTCGCTCTGATTTTGACCAGCCGAACTGCCTTTACGCTGCCAACGGTCTTCCGAGCCTTCATCGGCTTCCAGGGCGCACAATATGGTGAAGCCGCAGCCCTTGCCATTGTCTCCCTTGTGCCATCGATCGCCCTTGGAGTGCTTGCTCAACGACATCTCGTGCGCGGGCTGACGCTCGGCGCCGTTCGCGGATAGGAAGGGAAGGCATGGCCGAAGTCAGAATCACCGGCTTGCACAAGCGCTACGGCGCCTTCCATGCGGTGCGCGGCATTGACCTCCACATCCCCGACGGCGAGTTCACTGTCCTGGTTGGACCCTCCGGATGCGGCAAGAGCACTCTGCTGAGGACCATCGCAGGACTGGAGGAGAGCTCACAAGGCACGATCGAGATTGGCGGCGAAGTGGTCAATGATTTCCGGCCGCGCGATCGCGACGTGGCAATGGTGTTTCAAGATTATGCGCTCTATCCGCATATGAGCGTGGCCAAGAACATTGGCTTCGGCCTCAAGGCTCGCAAGATGCCGAAGCCAGAGATCGAGGTGCGCGTGGCCGAGGCGGCACGCATGCTTGGCATCACTACCTTGCTGGGGCGTTTTCCGCGTCAGCTGTCCGGTGGCCAGCGTCAGCGCGTCGCCATCGGCCGCGCCATAGTCCGCAACCCCCTCATCTTTTTGTTCGACGAGCCACTGTCCAATCTCGACGCACAGCTTCGCGACGAAATGCGCGGCGAAATCAAACGCCTTCACCAGGACATTGCCACAACGATGATCTACGTCACCCATGACCAGATCGAAGCGATGACGTTGGCTGACCGCATCGTGCTGATGCGCGACGGGTTGATAGAGCAGCAGGGCGCGCCACTCGAGTTGTTCGAGCACCCGGCCTCAACCTTCGTCGCTGGGTTTCTGGGTTCGCCGCGGATGAGCTTCCTGCCAGGCAACCTTGCCTTGGACGGAAGCGCCGCCGCCATCCGGCTCGCGGACGCGCTGCTGCCCTTAGCGCCGGGCAGGGGGCTGAAGGGCGTCGCAGACGGACAGCAGGTGCTGCTCGGGTTGAGGCCAGAACATCTCACTCGGGCGCACACTGCCACACCGGAGCAGGGCACGTTTCGCTATGAGGCAACGATCGACCTGCTGCAGCCGACCGGCTCGCGCAGCTACGCGACATTCCGACTGGCTGGCGCGCCGGTGATGGCTGAGCTGCAGGCGCACGACGTCAGCCGTCCGGGCGAGAAGCTTGCGATCGACATCAACATGAACCGGGCCTCGATCTTCGACGCCACGACGGAGCGGGCAATTTGACCTCGACAGCTTCCCTGGCAGTCCGCTTATGTGGCACCGAACAGCACGAGGCACCGCTGCGCACACTGCGCGCCGGATCCTTGTCGGTCGCGTTCGACAATGGGGCGTTGCGCTACATCCGCATCGGGACGATCGAGATCTTGCGCGGAATCTCGTTTCTTGTACGGGACGAAAACTGGGGAACATGTACCCCCGTTCTCGATGATCTGCGGATCGACGAGAGGCCGGATGCGTTCGCCATTGAATACCGTGCAACATGTGCCGCAACATCCGGCCGCCTGGTTTACCGGGCACGCGTCTCGGGCAGTGGCGATGGTGCGCTGTCGTTTGTGACAGAAGCAGAGCCTGAGACCGACCTTTTGACCAACCGGACCGGCTTCGTCGTGCTGCATCCCATAGCAGATTTGGCCGGCAAGCCGGTGCGGGTCCTGCATCAAGATGGTCTCGAAAGGCTTTCGCATTTTCCGGACTTTATTGATCCGGAATGTCCGTTCACCGACGTGCGCGCGTTGTCACATGAGATCGCGCCTGGGATCTGGGCCACCTGCACCATGGATGGTGATGCCTTTGAGATGGAGGATCAACGCAATTGGTCTGACGCATCCTATAAAACCTATGTTCGTCCCTTGCGTCGCCCGTGGCCCTACAGACTGCCCAAGGGCCAGAAATTCACCCAGGCCGTCCGGCTGCATATGTCGGGGACGCTTCTTGCGCCGATGTCTGAAAATCCTGACCCGCCGATCAAAGTGACGATTGGCGGACCGGCCGGCCGAGTGCCTCGCATTGGCGTCGGCGTCGCCGCCGACGAGGCCAGGCACGCCCTTGGAAACTCCGATCTAATTCGGCAATTGGCTCCGCAGTGGATAGCCTGCCAGGTCGATCTCCGTCTCGGGCACGGCCACGATGAACTTGAACGGTACGCAGCGCTGACCCGGTTGATTGGTGCAAGCGTCGTGCTGGAGATCATAACCAGGGGAACGCTGGATCCCTTCGGCGAGTTGAAGCCGGTCGCGGATGCTGTCCGTCGCCTCGGCCTCAATCTAGAAGCTATCTGCGTCTTTCCGGCGCAGGACATGAAATCGGTACAGCCGGGAGCAGCATGGCCGGCCATGCCGAGCTTCCAGGAAAGCTACTCGGCAGCGCGCCGGGCTTTCCCGGGTGTACCGGTCGGCGGCGGCATGGCCGCGTACTTCACCGAGCTCAATCGCAAGCGCCCGCCAAGCGAGGCGCTCGACTACGCGACCTTTACCACCTGTCCAAGCGTGCACGCTGCCGACGATGTGTCAGTGATGGAGACGCTTGAGGCCATTCCCCACCTGATCCGCTCTGCCCGTTCCTTCATGGGCGGGTTGCCGCTGCGTGTGGGTCCCAGTCAGCTCGGCTGCCGCGAGAACCCTTACGGTGCCTCCACGGCGCAGAACGAAGCGAATGGTCGCGTCTGCCTATCGCGCATCGATCCTCGTCAGCGCGGGCTGTTCAATGCGGCCTGGATCGTCGGCTATTTCGCCGCATGCGCTCGCGAGGGCATCGAGGCCGTCGTCTTCGGTGACTTCACCGGTCCATTTGGCCAAATCCATAGGAAGGCTGACTTCGTGCAGCCATGGTTTGACCAGCAGGATTCCCGAACGGTCTATCCCGCTTTCCATGTCTTGGCTGGTCTCTCAAAGCTCGGCGGAGCCACCTTGCTGTCCGTAGGAACTTTCGGCGCTGACGGCGTTGTGACGATCGCAGCTGAAAACGATCGGGGCGTGACCCTGTGGGTCGCTAACCTCACCGCCAAGACGCAATCTGTGCGGCTTTCGGATGCGCCGAGCAGCGCCCGTATTGCTCTTCTCGGCGCCGAGCAGTTCGAGCAGGCGGCAACCGATCCCAACTTCATGGAAATTTCCGCAAGACCGCTGGATGACCAATTCATCTCGCTTGACGCCTACGCCGTCGCGCGAGTCGACCTCGATCGGCCGTCTTCGGCCTAGCCCGATCTTCGCTTAGTTGGCCAAAACCCCAACAAAGATGAGGGTGATAGTTCTATGAGGCCCTAAGGCCGCGCTTGGGATCAATCTCGCTTTGACCCCCAACCCCATCGTTGGTCAATTCAAAGGCATAGCGCGCGAAAGCAGCAGATGATTGAGACCTGGTCTGCCGTGCAAAACGTCCGTGAGCCTGGTTTGCCCTGGCTGCGCCGGGCAAGCCTCACGCGCCTCAATGCCCCCTGGCCACTACGTGCGCTTCAGCATGTGCCTGGAAACCCGTTCACCGAAACGATTTTCAGGTCAACAAAAGTCAACATAATCGTAACACCCCATGGAGTGGCACCGTTTGCATCTTGATTCATTCAAGCGGATTGTTGACCCATTCAAACCCGTCCGAATATGTCCGTTGAGGAGTCAAGTCATTCGTTGAGCGCCGACGATTGCCAAGCCAATTTGCTAGGAATCAGCCGCAGCTCTCCACCTCTCCCAACGATACCGCTGCGCTTCGGCTATCCTATCCTTTCCTCCTTGGGATGTGGGGCCTGTACTCAGCCCACCATGAAACCGACATCTGAGCTTTCCAGGCACAGCTGCGTTTCTGCATTCCGTCCCCCTCCTAGTTTTAGCTTCGCATGTCTCGGTGTAGTCTTGGGCCAACTGGTTCTGTCCTCCATGTTCGATCCTTCGCTCCAACGCGGAACAGGGTAGCTTCGCCGCTCGCGGCAAACATTTTTCAAAATGGTTTAGGTAAGATTTTTTGTTTCGTTGGATTTCCGTCTTGTATGGTCTCTATCTCTGTCTCTGTGTCGATAGGGTATCGATAGGGTATCGATGGGGTATGGATAAGGTATCGATAGGGTAGGGCAGCGACAGGGTCTCGATAGGATGGCTCACTGAGAGCGTTTCAAAGACCCAGCATTTCGGACGATTGCGGTATTATGAATACCCGATTTGAATGGGAGTACCTCTGATTCATCTTTTAGCTTTACTGGGCAAAGCCGCTCAAGCTCGGATAGCGCCGCTCCACGAACTCGCTTGCTTACAATCTTGTCGATTTGCATTATCACGCCAAGCCGATGTTTTTCACGGCGGGTTATCTTTGAACCAGTCGATAATGAAATATTCTTCAGTCTTTGGATCGTAGATGACAAAACGATCTTCGATAAGGACAGTTCGAGCCAATGACAGCTGTTTTTCATTTAGGCGGCTCTCTGCAATGGCATGAGCATCGGGGAGCTGACAGCAGCCCCCACTGGTCTGGTACGGAGACGTAAGCAGGTAAACGTAAAAATGGTGGCTCTCCAGAGCTGGCAAAAGCACGGGCCGCTTCGATCCCGTCCAGCGTCGTAGAAATCTTAGCCGAGGCTCGGCATCGGTGAGAAACAGCGCCTGCAGGCGGTGGAACGCCTCGTGGTAGGCCGCATTGGGCCGGCCGCTGTCCAGCGCGGTACGATTGCGTCTCTAGGCGTGTAGTAGCCGCCGGCGGTGTCCGTCCGGTCGCTCCAAACTCAGGCGCGTCTGCTCGGTGTCACCGTCGACGGCACCCCAGCCGCATAGGCCGATTTCGCTGCCTTGGGGCGTAGACCCTCGAAGGCTTTTCGCGCGAAGTCGCCCGTCTCTTTCGACTGTTGCCGAAGCAAGTCGAGCTCAGAGGGCGTCAGCATCACGGAAGTCGAGGATGTACTCAGCTTCGGAGCGGATGAGGGCCGAAGGCTGGAGATTGAGTTCTTCCCTAACGACATCGCCATACATCCTTCGGCCTCTCGGATTTGTTCTCGGCTCACGGCCATTAATCGGAGAGCACCGCATATACAAGCGTGACTGTACCCCTGAGAGCGCATACGTGCCGTTGTTCGAGCATCTGGAGCGCGCCGTCGAGCTCAAGCGCGCCACGATGATAACGCGGCGGTCCTCACCGCAATGATGCGCGGGAGGTCAAAGATGCGCCGGCGGTTTGAACGCGATCTTCTTCAGCCAGAACTGCTTTTGCTCGAGCGTCGGGCCAGAACCGTATTTTGGCCGATGCCATTTGTGGCCCATCAGCATGGCCACGACCTTTTCGGGCGCCTCCACGGCCGTCAGCCGATCCTCGTATGTGTGCCGCAGGCTGTAGAGAGAGTGGTCATCAGTCGGCAGGAGATTCGCATTGTCAAGAAACTTGTTGACCAAGGCAGAGAGCGAGTCGGCCTTGTCGAGATAGCGCGGAAACCCTTTGGGGTGGAGCTTCATTACGGCGAGCGCGCAACCCACGAGCGGAATGTCGCGCAGGGAGTGGTCTGTCTTCAACACGCGTCCATCGGGCCTCACCTGCACATGTGGCACCGCGTGATCTAGCAAGATGCGGTGCGGCAGAAGGTTCGCCGCCTCCGACAAACGCATGCCGGTGTCCGCTATCAGCAGCACAAGGTGACGGGCCTCCTCGTTGAGTTCCGCCAGCGCGCGGTCGGCAAGGATCTTGTCTTGGACGAAAGCCGCTTCGAAAGCCGCTCGTTGGACCGCGACCTGTCCCGATAGCCGCAATTTCTTGAACACCGGCGGCAAATTCAGCTGATGTGCCATGTCGACAGTGGTCAGCATCTTCGACACGTGGCCAATGTCCTTGTTTGCGGTGCCGATGTCGAGACTTTCCACGCGTATGCGTTTCTGCCACCACTCGCGAAATTGTATGGCGTGGCTCCGGGTGAGGGCGGCTATGTTCATGTCGCCCACAACCTCGATAAGGTTGCCAACGGCGCGCTTTTTCGGATTGCGCCACTTTCGGAGCTGGTTCGGGGACATGGCATTGAGGCTTTGGGCCTCGATCTTCTCGAATTCTGCAACCAGCCCCGTGAGGCGGATCGCCGGCCGCTCCTCACCACCCAGGGCGGCCGCCACCTCCCGCTCGTCCTCAATGACGTTCCTGTCGAGGAGCAGTCTAATGCGGTCGACAATATCATCGCGCGCGCCTTCAGCGAGCTCGGCATTCGTCTGATAGACCAGCCTCAGGGCTTTCGCCCGCTGCTGGGCCGCCTCGAAACGCAAGCGAGCTTCGCCAGATTGACCGTCGCGAAGCCCTCCCCAATACGCATCGAGCTCGACGTGGAGGCGCTGCACTACTTCCTTGGCACGAATGCCACGGGGATCGTTTACGATCGGAATGTCGGTGCTGATGCGGACCAGGACGCGGCGATCGAGCTCGGCGAATTCCTTCGGAACACGGCGAACGAGGTACCAGGTGCCGTCGCGCTTATGCGCCTTTGGCGGATCTTGCAGGGGCGCCAGTTGGCGGAGGAAGTGGGATTCGAACCCACGGTGAGCTTGCACCCACGCCGGTTTTCAAGACCGGTGCCTTAAACCGCTCGGCCATTCCTCCATCGTGATTTTTCAACCACTTGGGTAGCGCGGGGGCCAACCCGTTTGGCCTGTTGGCACCGGATTGGCACCGAAGGCGCTCCCGGCTGGTTCACGCCTCATTCCTGTAAAGCGGCATTGAGGGCTGCGTCAACCACCGCTGCGTCGCTTCCTGCTGTCCTGGGCAGACTCTGAGCTTGTCGGGATCGAGCACCGGGACCATCGCGGTCCAATGGTGCATGAAGAAGAAGCCCGCCGCGGGCGTTGCCCGAGATTGTGAGGCGCTGCAGTGCTTCCATGCAGCGCCCCAGGCAAGGGCGCAGTCCAGCTATCGCCAGAACCATCCTTGCAACCGGGCGGGGCGGGTTAATCCCTATAGGTCAACCTCTTGGGAGAGCTGCGGCATTTCCCCAAAAAATTCAGTTCGCCAAGGGAACAGCTGCTCGTGAGGAAGGCCGAAGCTGCAAATCGGCTCCGGCCTGCGTGTTCCTCAGTCTTTGCAGCTTTCGTCCGCCTTTGCCGCCGCGGCCTTATCACCATGCTGCTGCGCCTCAATGTCCTGCTGCGAGGTTGCAAGATTCTTGTCGCCGCCGCCTTCGGCGCCCGCCAACGGCATCGTGGCGCCATCCTTGGCGGCTGGCTTGCCCGTGCTGTCCGACGCTTTTGGGGTCTCTAAAGGCGCATGAGTTCCATCTTTCGAAATACCGGCGGTCTGTTCGGAATCCGTCCCTGCGTTGGAAGCCGACTTGTCCGGGCATGCGGCGATCGCAGACCCGGCAGAAAGTGACATTGCGATCGCGATTGTCAATGAAGCCATTTTCATCATGCTCGTCCTTCTGTTCGAGTGCCCTGCGGAAGAAACTAGCGGCGCATTTCTTTGTTCCGACGGTCGGTCCGCTGCCCGTCAAAGCTTGGTCAACGGCAGGCATGGGCGGCAGGAGCGAAGCCAGGCTCTTTGTGGCAGAGGGCATCACATCTCTCGCGTGGAAGCACGAAAACCGTTACTTTTCAGAAGGCTTTCACGGTGGAGACGCCACAATCTTGCCCGGTTGCAGCCACAATCGGTTAATACCGTGATAAGCAATTCCTGCGCACAAAGGATCGGGGTTCAAAGGCGTCGTTGTATTGGTCGGGTGAGTGTTTCGGCTTCTTCGACGGTTGGACACGACGTCTAGGTCAAGACTGAAGGGGACATCAGGAAAATGCAGGCTGTGACGCAACCGCGTCTTCGTCGCGCTGCTGCAGTCGCGTTGTTCGCCATGTCGGCCGCCTTGCTGGCGGCTTGTGCGTCGCAGCCCGAGCCGAAAGCGATGGTCTACAAGAAGACCCGCTCCAAAGAATATTTCGCCGAATCCGAATATGGCGTGAAGGCAAGCCCGCGTGTGATCTCCCAGAATGGGCGCATCCAACGTGGCGGCGGCAGGGATCAGCTCGGCAAACCCTATCAGGTCCGCGGCAAGTGGTATTACCCCCGGGAAGACAAGCGCTACGCCAAGGTCGGCCTGGCCTCCTGGTATGGCGACGCCTTCCATGGCCGGCTTACCGCCAATGGCGAAGTCTACGACATGACCCATCTAACGGCGGCGCACCCGACCATGCCGCTGCCGAGCTATGCCCGCGTCACCAATCTCAAGACCGGCAGTTCGGTCATCGTTCGCGTCAACGATCGCGGCCCATATCACGAAGGCCGCATCATCGATGTCTCGGAGCGCGCTGCCCAGATGCTTGACTATGCCAACACCGGCACCGCTCAGGTGAAGGTCGAATATGTCGGCCGCGCGCCGCTCGACGGCGATGACGACCAGTATCTGATGGCTTCCTACCATCCCGGCAACAGGGCGCCAGACCCGTCGGATGGACTGCCGACCGGCGTCATGGTCGCCATGAACGGGCCGTCGCCAAGCCTGCCTGCGGGCGCCGCCGCCGTGCCGTTTCCGGGCCAGTTGACCGATTCCGGCGCTGTCCAGCCGGTCATGTCGACGCAGTCCTCGGCCTATGGCGATCTGGCGCTTCCGGATTTCGGCCCGATCGTGCCGGAGCGCCCGCAGATCAATCTGCCGCCGCAATCACCGTTTGCCGTGGCCTCGCTGTCCTATGCCGACGAGCGGGTCGAACGCGCCTCAAATGCCTTCGCCGCAATGGGTAGCGACGGCATGTCGCCGGCCGACGTGCTCCAATCGTGGAAGCGGCAGCCGCCACCGGCCGGTCCGTCCACCGACTACGTTGCTGCCGGTTCGTTCGAGGATGCCGGAGAAGCCAAGCGTATTGCCGCTCAGCTTGCCGCCTTCGGCAAGATCGAGATCCAGCGTTCGGAACTCGACGGCGAGGATTGGTATTCGGTCAATCTCTATCCCGATGGCCATCACAACCTGGATGATTTGCTGCAGGCTGCCTGGTCGCATGGCGCTCCCGATGCGCTGGCTGTGCGCAACTGAGCACAAGCCAGGCTGGATTTCCGCTACGCGGTTGATCCGCCGTGCAAAAAGCCCGATACTTTTTGCGGGCTTGCCGGCGGTGCCGGCCAACGGGTCGAACATCATGCAATTGCGCTTGCTCCCGCTCGCCGGGCTTCTGGTTTTTGGCCTGCTGCTGTTTTTCCAGGCTCCGGCCGGTGCGCAGCTGTTCGAGACCAAGGCCGCACAGGCCTTCATGATCGACGCCGAGACCGGGACGGTGCTGTTTTCCAAGAATGCCGACAAGCCGATACCGCCGGCCTCGATGGCCAAGCTGATGACCATGGAAGTGGTTTTCAACGCCATCAAGTCCGGTCGCCTGAAGCTCGACGATACGTTCGTTGTCAGCGAAAACGCCTGGCGCAAGGGTGGCGCGCCTTCGGGAACATCGACAATGTTCGCCAAGCTCAAGTCGTCGATCCGGCTCGAAGACCTGATTCAGGGCGTGACCGTGCAGGCGGCCAATGACGGCTGCATCGTCATCGCCGAAGGCATGTCGGGATCCGAGGACAATTTTGCCGCGCAGATGACCGAACGGGCCCGCCAGATCGGCCTCAAGACGTCGACTTTCGTCAATTCGACCGGCCTGCCGGCGGATGGCCAACAGACGACCATGCGCGAGCTGGCGCAGCTCGCCCTGCACCTGTGGCGCGATTATCCGGATCTCTATCGCTATTACAGCCAGAAGGATTTCACCTGGAACAAGATCTCACAGAGGAACCGCAATCCGCTGCTGGCGATGGACATCGGCGCCGACGGCCTGGCGGTCGGTGCGAGCGAGGCAGCCGGTTTCGGCATCGTCGGTTCGCTCAGCCACAATGGTACCCGCGTGATCGCGGCGATGAGCGGGCTGGCCTCGGACAAGGAGCGCGCCGAGGAAGCGCGAAAGCTGCTCGACTGGGGTGTCCGCTCGTTCGAGAAGACTGAAATTTTCGCCAAGGACGAGGTGGTTGGAGAAGCCCAGGTTTTCGGCGGAGCGAAATCCGGGGTGACGCTGAAGGCCAAGGGTCCGATCGACATTTTCCTGCCGATCACCAACCGCGACAAGCTGACGGCCAGGATCGTCTACAACGGCCCGGTTGCTGCACCGGTGGAGGAGGGGCAGCCGGTGGGTGCGCTGCGCGTCTGGATCGGCGATACGCTCAGCCAGGAGACACCGCTTTTCGCCGCCGAATCGATCGGCGTCGGCACGCTGCCGCAGCGCGCACTCGATGCCGTCAAGGAACTGGCGGTCGGCTGGCTGCGATAACGCATATCACTCAAAACCAGCCATGGTTTTGGGGGCGACTGCACAAGGGCAAAAATTGACGGCATGGACGTTTGGCCGAACGCGGACTATCTAGAGCGCTACAATCCCATTCAGCCATGGACAAGAAGGCCTCTCGGTTGGCACGCGGTTTTTTCATCACCTTCGAAGGCGGCGAGGGGGCAGGCAAGTCGACGCAGATCGAGCGGCTGGCCAGGAAGATGCGCGCCAAGAAATACGATGTGCTGCTTACCCGCGAACCCGGCGGCTCGCCGGGCGCCGAAGCCGTCAGGCATGTGCTGCTTTCGGGCGCGGCCGAACCGTTCGGACCGAAGATGGAAGCGCTGCTTTTCGCCGCCGCGCGATCCGATCATGTCGAGCAGCTCATCCGGCCGGCGGTCGAGCGTGGTTCCATCGTGCTTTGCGACCGCTTCCTCGATTCCTCGCGCGTCTACCAGGGCGTCACCGGCGGCATCGATTCGGCGTTCATGGATGCGCTGGAGCAGGTCGCCATCAACGGCATGATGCCGGACATGACGCTGATCTTCGACATCGATCCGGCGGAAGGCCTGAGGCGCGCAACGCTGCGGCGCGGCACCGAGGCAGTCGCCGACCGCTTCGAAAAGGAGACGCTGGCGATCCATCAGGCCCGCCGCGAGGCGTTTCTGGCGATCGCCAAGGCCGAGCCGGAGCGCTGCATCGTCGTCGACGCAGCCGCCGAGCCCGACGCGGTCGAGAACGTCGTCACCGCGGCGGTGTTCGCGGCACTGGCGGCGAGAACGCCGGCACGCGACAGGCAGGCAACGCCGGCATGATCTTCGAACGCATCGCACCCGAGCAGCACGACACGCTCGACGGCGTGCCGGAGCCCTCCGAAACGCCCGTTCTGGTCGGGCATAGCCAAGCTGCAGGCGTGCTCACCGCCGCTTATCGTGCGGGCAAGCTGCCGCATGCGCTGATCTTCTCCGGGCCAGTCGGCATCGGCAAGGCGACGCTCGCCTTCCACCTTGCGCATCATCTGCTGAAGCACCCGGATTTTGCGCAGGCGCCGGAAAGCCTTGCCACTGCCGATCCGGCTTCGTCGCTGTTTCGCCAGATCGCCACCGGGGCGCATCCTTCCGTGCTGCATCTGACCCGGCCGCTGAACGACAAGACCAAGAGTTTCAAGACAGTCGTCACCGTCGATGAGATACGCAAGGTCAGCCGCTTCCTGTCGCTGACCTCGCACGACGGCAGCTATCGGGTCGTCATCGTCGACCCCGCCGATGACATGAACACCAATGCGGCCAATGCGTTGCTGAAAAATCTTGAAGAGCCGCCGGCACGGACTCTGTTCATCCTGATTGTCCACGCGCCGGGCAGCCTGCTGCCGACGATCCGGTCGCGCTGTCAGGTGGTGCGATTGAACCCGCTCGACGCCGACGACCTGATGACGGTGCTGGAAACGACCGAGCCCGCGCCGCCTGACGATCCGGCGGCTCGCGCGGCACTGGTCGGGCGGGCAGGGGGCAGCGCCCGGAACGCGATCCTGTTGACGCAGTATGGCGGGCTGGAGATCGCCTCCACGCTCGACGCTCTGGTCACCGGCAGAAAGAGCGATGTCGGCGGCGCGTTTCGCCTCGCCGAAGCCGTGGCTGGCCGCGATCAGGCGATCCAGTTCGATATCTTCAACCGCCGGGCGCTGGACCTGTTGTCGGACGCGGCAAGTCAGGCAGCACTGGCGGGCGATCTCGCACGGGCCAAAACGCTGTCGGACACTTGGCATGAGGCGCTGGACGCTATATCTGAGACCGATACTTACAATCTCGACAAGAAGCAGCACGCCCTGATCATGATCGACCGCCTGAATTCTGCAATGCGAATGTGACTGGGTTTCCTGGATCGGGATGGCAAATGCTGCCTCGATACGATATCCACCGCCACGCCTTCCATTCAGACATTCATGACGGTTCCTTCATGTCACGCGACAAATTCTACATCACCACCCCGATCTTTTATCCGAACGGCAAGCCGCATATCGGCCACGCCTATACGGTCATTGCAACCGACGCCCTGGCACGCTTCCAGCGCCTGGACGGCAAGGACGTCTTCTTCCTGACCGGCACCGACGAACATGGCCTGAAGATGCAGCAAACGGCCGAGAAGGAAGGCATAACGCCGCTGGCGCTGGCTGACCGCAATTCGGCGATTTTCCGCGCGATGACCGAGGCGATGGGCGGCTCGAACGACGACTACATCCGCACGACGGAACCGCGCCACTACGAATCCTGTCAGGCGATCTGGAAGGCGATGGCCGCCAATGGCGACATCTATCTCGACCGCTATAGCGGTTGGTATTCGGTGCGCCAGGAAGCCTATTTCGACGAGAGCGAGACGACGCTCGGCGAGGATGGCGTGCGCCGCGAGCCGCTCGGCTCGCCCGTCGAATGGAACGAGGAAGAAAGCTATTTCTTCCGGCTTTCCGCCTATCAGGACAAATTGCTGGCGCTTTATGAGAGCCAGCCAGACTTTATCGGTCCCACCGAGCGCCGCAACGAGGTGCTCAGCTTCGTCAAGTCCGGGCTGAAGGATCTGTCGATCTCGCGCACCACCTTCAAATGGGGCGTGCCGGTGCCCGGCGACGACAAACATGTGATGTATGTCTGGGTCGACGCGTTGACCAACTACATCACCGCCGCCGGCTATCCCGACACAAAGGCCGAGCAATGGCGCTATTGGCCGGCCACGCACATCATCGGCAAGGACATTGTCCGCTTCCATGCGGTCTATTGGCCGGCATTTCTGATGTCGGCGGGCATTGAGTTGCCGAGCCGCGTTTTCGCGCATGGCTTCCTGTTCAACCGCGGCGAGAAGATGTCGAAATCGGTTGGCAACGTCGTGGATCCATTCGCGATGGTCGAGCACTACGGCCTCGACCAGGTGCGCTACTTCTTCCTGCGCGAGGTGCCCTTCGGCAACGACGGCAGCTACAGCCATGACGCGATCGTCAACCGCACCAATGCCGATCTTGCCAACGGCCTCGGCAACCTTGCGCAACGCTCGCTGTCGATGATCGCCAAGAACTGCGGCGGCGTGGTGCCGCAGCGCGGCGACCTGACGGATGCAGACAGAGCAATCCTGGATCAGGCCGTCGCCGCTCTCGACATCGCGCGCAAGGCTATGGCCGAGCAGGGCATCCATCTGGCGCTGGCGGCGATCTTCGGCGTGGTGGCGGAAGCCGATCGCTACTTTGCCGGCGAGGCACCATGGGCATTGAAAAAGACCAACCCTGCGCGCATGGAAACGGTGCTGTGGACGACCGCCGAAGTCGTGCGCCGCGTGGCGGTGCTGTGTCAGCCCTTCACTCCGGGATCAGCCGCGAAACTGCTCGATCTGCTGGCGGTTCCGGCGGACAGCCGCGACTTCGTGCATGTCCACGCGGACCATGCGCTGGTGCCGGGCACCGCGTTACCCGTGCCGGAAGGGGTTTTTCCACGTTATGTCGAACAGCCGGACGCGAACGTCTGATGCTCGTCGACAGTCACTGCCATCTCGACTTTCCCGACTTCGCCGAGGAGCGGGCGGCCATCGTCGCCCGCGCGTTAGCCGCCGGAATCGACCGTATGGTGACGATCTCGACACGCGTGAGGCGGTTTCCGCAAGTACTTGAGATCGCTGAAACTTTCGACGAAGTCTATTGCTCTGTCGGCACTCATCCGCACAATGCGGCCGAAGAGCTGGATATCACGGTCGAGGAGCTTGTGCGGCTATCCGCGCACCCGAAAGTGGTGGCCATCGGCGAGGCCGGGCTGGACTACTTCTACGACAAAGCGCCCCGCGATGCGCAGGCGCAAGGCTTTCGCACCCACATATCAGCCGCGCGCGAGACCGGCCTACCGCTGGTCATCCATTCGCGCGACGCCGACGACGACATGGCAGCGATCCTCAAGGCCGAAACGGGGAAGGGCGCCTTCCCCTTCATCCTGCATTGCTTTTCTTCCGGACATCGGCTCGCCGAAATTGGCGTCGCTCTCGGCGGCTACATGTCGTTCTCGGGTATCCTCACCTTCAAGAATTCAGCTGAGTTGCGCGCCATTGCCGCCGATGTGCCGCATGACCGGCTGCTGGTCGAAACCGACGCGCCCTATCTGGCGCCCGTGCCGTTTCGCGGCAAACGCAACGAGCCCGCCTATGTCGCGCACACGGCCAAGGTGCTGGCCGAAACCATCGGCGTCAGCGAAGCTGAAATCGCTGATTTGACGACGGATAATTTCTTCCGGCTGTTCGGCAAGATGCCGCGGCCTGTAGAGCAAAGTGCCTGAACGATGACCGACCGGCTGCGCCTCACCATTCTCGGCTGCGGCTCGTCCCCAGGTACGCCGCGCATCACCGGCGACTGGGGCAATTGCGACCCCGACAACCCCAAGAACCGGCGCACGCGTGCCGCCGCACTCGTCGAGCGGATCGCGGCGAACGGCAGCCGCACGACTGTCGTCATCGACACGGGGCCGGATTTTCGGCAGCAGATGCTGCTGGCCGGCGTTAAACGTGTCGATGCGGTCGTCTATACCCACCCGCATGCCGACCACATCCATGGCATCGACGATCTGCGCGGTTTCGTTCTCGATCAGCGCCAACTGATCGACGTCCATGCCGACAGGGCGACGATGCTTCGGTTGCGGGAAGCGTTCGGATACTGTTTCGAGACGCCGCAAGGCAGTTCCTATCCGCCGATCGTCAGGCCGCATCTCATCGACCACACCAGGCCGGTGGTCATCGAAGGAGAGGGGGGTACCCTCACCCTTGAGCCGCTGCCGCAGATCCACGGCGACATCGTATCGCTCGGTTTCCGCATTGGCGGTCTCGCCTATTGTCCCGACATCAGCGACTTTCCGGAACCCACCGCCGAACGGCTGCGCGACCTCGACGTGCTGATCATCGACGCGCTGCAGTACCGGACGCATCCCAGTCACCTGTCCCTTGGCGAAGCGCTTGAATGGATCGAGCGGCTGGCGCCGATACATGCGGTGTTGACACATATGCACGTGCCGCTCGACTACGCCACGGTGATGGCCGAGACACCCGCCAACGTCGAGCCGGCCTATGATGGGATGGCGATTGAAATCCCTTACGAATCAGCGTGATGCGAATAGACTTTCATACAGGCTTTCGGTTCATTGGTGCGAATATCAGCAGCGTTCCGATCCGTTCGTAGCCCATCCGGGGATAAAGCAGAGCCCCGGCGTGGGTTGCAGCCAGCACCGAGCACCTCGACCCACGCGCCCGATCGTCGTGCAACATTTTCGACATCAAAGCCTGGCCAATGCCGCGACGCCGGTGCGAAGGCTCGACATACATGCTCGAACACCACGTGGCTTCCACGGCATCCAAGCTGCGCACGCGCCCAACGATATCGGCGCCATCGACTGCCACATACTGGCGCAACGGCGCGCTGTCGCCGAGCAAATGATCCGGGATCGGCTGTCTGCGGATGATCTTTCCCAACTGCGCCGCCGCCCGTTCGGCTGTCTGCACGCGTTCGACCGAAGCAACCGCAACCGCTGGCGGGCTCGGAATCCGGCGCAACCGGTGGACGAAAAAACCTTCGGTCCGAAGCAGCCGGTAGCCGAGAGCTTTGTAGGCGGTTCGTGTCGGCCCGTCCGGATCCTCGTTCGCGATCACAACGGAAATGGCAAAGCCCGGCCGTGCATGCTGCCGCACGACGGCATCGGCTTCTTGAGCGGCGACGTCATGGACGACCCATTCTTCGCCGCGGTAGTCACGAAGATTCTTGCGCTCGGCATCGCGCATCAGCCACAAGCGTCCAACGCGGCTGGCCTCGTAAGGAAAGGTGCGGCTTCTGTCGGCGCTGAAGCCATGCACGAACACTTCGATCGCCGCTTCGATCTCGCTGTTTGCCATCTTCATTTCGACAGCCTAGCGTTGGCCATCCGCTCAAGGCAATACGGCACAATCGGCTCAAGCCTATGAGAATCAGCGGCAATTTCCAGTTCTTGACCGATGCGTTAGTTCCATAATCTATCTTATGCGACTTTTGGATGCGGCGGCAATAGCAATAGAGTGTATGCGTCGTGACGGCTTTGCTTCGTGGGAGCCAAAATGAATTGGTGGTTCCAACGCGCGGCTGTCGGCGGCGTGCTCGACCCCATGTCAGTTGGGGCGATCAGGCTCCCTATTCCAGAATAACGGTGGCTTCCACCTCGAAAAGCATGGGGTCGATTGCAAGCTTGGGAACGGGAACCAGTGTCTGCGCCGGCAACGCCTCGCCGAACATGTCCTTGACGTTCCTGGTTAACACATCGAGCTTGGACATGTCGTGGTCGACCACGAAGACCGTGAGCTTCGCCACCTGATCCGGCTTGGCGCCGATGCCCCCGAGCGCCGCATGCAAATTTGCGTAGGCCTGCTTAACCTGGACGGCGAAATCGGGTGACAAGGCTCCTGTGCTGTCTTGGCCGCCCTGCCCGGAAATGTAGGCAATCCGAGCTCCGCGCGGTGCGATCACGGCGGTGCTGTAGCCATTCGGCGACGGGTCGTAGAGCGTCTGTGGATTGATGATGGTCAGCTTGAACTCGTTCGCCGGCGACGCAGTGGGAACTGCAATGGTCATGATGATTAGCCCTCCGATAAGCAGATGCTTGATTGCGCGTGACATGATTTCTCCTGGCTCTGCTGACTGCGAATAACGCACTCGCCGCCGGCATGAACTTTAAACCAGATCGCTCATACGATGAATCGTGCGATGTACGAGTCATCGTATGGTACATCGTACTAGTCAAGCGATCAGCGTCGACATTCCTGACGGTGCCTGCCAAAATCGACGTTCGGCCAGCAAGGAAGACAGATGGCAGCCAAACCCCGCAGTGCCAGCAAACGATCGCAACGGACAAAGCTTCAACCCATCCAGGAGGCGAGCAGCGAGCCGCCGCTGTCTCGAGAGCGTATCGTGGCGATCGCCGTGGAACTGCTGGACGCCCAGGGCATAGACGGATTGACAATGCGTCGGCTGGCCGATCGCCTCGGCTCGGGTGTGATGAGCCTGTATTGGCACGTTGACAACAAGGAGGATGTCTTTGATCTAGCACTCGATTCGGTGCTCGAACATCGCGGATCGCCTGAAACAGGTGAGTCTCCGGACTGGCGTGGAGACGTCGTTCATATGCTCGAAGACTGGCGCGCCAGAATGTTGCGCCATCCTTGGTCGGCATCGCTGTTGCCGCGCCGGGCGCTCGGCCCGAACATTCTCAGCCGCCTGGAAATGTTGAGCAAGACCTTGTCCAGAGCCGGTGTTGCCGACGCGAATCTGAACGCCGCGATATGGTCGCTCTGGAATTATGTGATGGGCGCCACCCTCACCCGGGCAAGCTTCGACCTCTCGGAAGAAGACAGGGCAGCCGCACAGCAGCGTCTTACACACCTCAGCGAACACTACCCGACAATCGAACGCTCTCGTCTGCTGTTGGACAACGATTGGGATGGCGCCTTCCGAAAAGGCCTCGACTTCCTGCTCGATGGGCTGTCGCCAAGATAGAATTCCGGCGGCTACGCCCGGAGTAGACCGGATGGCGCTGCTTTGCCAGTTTGACGCAATAGCTTCCCAATCCACATCATCACGTTTGGCTCGCCGCCAAGGCGGCGCAGGCAGCGGGCAAGCCCCGGTGCTCGATCCCATCGCGGCGGTGGCTGGCGCGGCTGCATTGCAGCTGAATTGGTGCAGCTGGCGATGTCGTCGTTACGCGTTGCCAAACGCTGGCCGGAATCCTCTCGGCAAGTCGATCTTTTGCGCAAACCTTTTTGCCTGACATGCGTTGTTTCCTCTCCAAGCCAAGGAGACGATCATGCAGATGAAGTCGGAAATAGCCGGTGAAGCGGCCAAGCAGCGCCATATCCAACGTGGCGTCGATGCCAAGGACAAATCGAAAGGCGGTGGGAAGCAGCAAGGCGCCATGCAGGCTGGCGCCCGTGAATATCCCGAGCCCCCCTTCCCCGAGCAACATCAGCCCAAACCGGGGCACGAATGGGCGCTAGAGCCGGAGCCGCTGTACGATGCGCCGTACTATCTCGGATCGAAAAAACTCGACCAAAAGGTAGCACTCATCACGGGCGGCGATTCCGGCATCGGCCGCTCGGTGGCGGTGTTGTTCGCCCGCGAGGGCGCCGACGTCGCGATCGTCTATCTGGCCGAGGACAAGGATGCTGAAGAGACCAAATCAGCGGTGGAAAAGGAGGGACGACGCTGCATCCTGGTCAAGGCCGATGTCAGCGAACGCAGCCACTGCCACAAGGCGGTCATGGAGACCGTTGAAAAATTCGGTCGCATCGACGTGCTGGTCAACAACGCTGCGTTCCAGATCCATTCCAGCGATTTCGGCGAGCTGACCGAAGAACATTTCGACACGACGCTGAAGACCAATCTTTACGGCTATTTTCATATGGCGCAGGAAGCGGTGCCGCACATGAAGCCAGGTTCGGCGATCATCAACACCGGTTCGGTAACCGGTATCGACGGTTCAAAACAACTGGTCGACTATTCGATGACCAAGGGCGGCATCCATGCCTTCACGCGGGCCCTGTCGGGCAATCTCATCGGCAAGGGCATAAGGGTGAATGCGGTCGCACCGGGTCCGGTGTGGACGCCGCTCAATCCGTCGGACAAGGAAGCCGACGACGTCTCGAAATTCGGCGCGGACACGCCAATGAAACGACCCGCGCAACCGGAAGAACTCGCGCCGGCCTATGTGTTCCTCGCTTCGCCGCATTGCTCGAGCTACATCACCGGCGAAATCTTGCCGGTCGTCGGAGGGTACTGAGGATGGCCGGAATGAAATCCATGAGCAAGGAGTAGGATGGATGGGCCGTCTGCTTTTCATGGTGGCGCTCACTTGTGTAGCGTACCGCATCTACACGGAAATCGCAGGATCTGCTCGGCATGCGCCGCAGGATGACGATGAGGCGCTGCGCAAGCAATCAACGGCCTTGGGCGTCGACCCGTCTCGCTGACGGAGTGGAAACCTGCCAGCAATCCGGCCGGCCGAGTTACCAGCCGGCCGGATTGCAGCCCTATTCGGCTGCCTGCAGGTTGATCTTGCTTTCCGCCATTTCGGTGAGCTTGCGATCTGTCGCCTGTTCTTCCCTCAGGTTCTTGGCCAGCACATTGGCGCAGTCGGTGCGGCCGAGTTGCTTGGCCCAGGCGATGAGCGTCCCGTAGCGGGTCATCTCATAGTGTTCGACGGCCTGCGCCGAAGCAATCAGCGCCGCGTCGAGAACCTCCTTGTCATCGACGTCACCGCTCACATCGTCGGCCTCCTCGAGAATACCGTCGATTGCCGGACAGTTGACCTCCTTGGCCTTGACGCCATGCAACTCAAACACCTGTTCGACGCGCTCGATATGGCCTCTCGTCTGGTCGAGGTGTTTTTCAAATCCGGCTTTCAATTGCGGGTCGGTTGCCTTGTCGATCATCTTCGGCAGCGCCTTCTCGATCTGCTTTTCGGCGTAATAGATGTCGCGCAGCGTGTGCACGAAGAGATCGTCGAGTGTCTTGATGTCCTTCGAAAAGAAGCCCATGGCCTTACCTTTCATTGCGCTTGGTGTGGATTTCGGCGACGGGGTTTGCACGCCGCCAGCAAAGACCGGGACGGTTCCCGGCTTGTCTGGTCAACGTACCGGCACCGAAGGAGTTCCTGATTTCCGAGGGCGAACCGCCCCTCCTCCACCTACGATTCGGTCGGTGGGGAGCCTTTGTCTCGATCACACGTTCTAGCCACAGGGCAACCGGAACGAGAAGGGTCGGCGGAATGTATTTCATTGCATTGGCGGCAGACTATGACGGCACGCTGGCTCATGATGGGATCGTCGCCAAGAAGACGCTCGCCGCGCTTGAGCGGTTCAAGAAAAGCGGCCGCAAGCTGGTTCTCGTCACCGGGCGTGAACTGCCCGATCTCAAGCGCGTCTTTCCCGAGCTTAGCCTCTTCGACAAGGTCGTCGCTGAGAATGGCGCGATGATCTACACGCCGGCCAGCGAGGAAGAGCGGGTGATCGCCCCATCGCCCGAGCCCAAATTCGTCGCCAGATTGAAGCGGCAGGGCGTCAAGCCGCTTTCGGTCGGGCGATCGATCGTCGCGACCTGGGAACCCCATCAGGCGACCGTGCTCGATATCATCAAGAAGATGGGTCTCGAACTGGAAATCATCTTCAACAAGGGCGCGGTGATGATCCTGCCGAGCGGCATCAACAAAGCCACCGGGCTCGCTGCGGCCCTTCAGGACCTTCGACTTTCGCCGCACAACGTCGTCGGCGTCGGCGACGCCGAGAACGACCACGCGTTCCTGCAAGCCTGTGGCTGCAGCGCCGCCGTCGACAATGCAATTCCGGCGGTCAAGGATACAGCCAACCTGGTCATGCGTGGCGCCCGCGGCAAGGGCGTGGAGCAATTGATCGCAAAGCTGATAAAGCGTGATCACGCGATAGTGCCGAAGCGCCATGACGGCATCGTTCTTGGGTCGTCTGGCGGCGATGATGTCTACCTGTCGCCGAGCGACACGATCCTCATTGCCGGGAGTTCCGGCATTGGTAAATCCACCTTGGCCACCGCGCTGACGGAACGCTTCGTCGAAAGTGGTTTTCAGTTCTGCGTCTTTGATCCCGAAGGCGACTATGACGGCCTCGAAGGCGCCGTTCGCCTGGGAGACGGCTCAAGCGCGCCGACAAAGGCGCAGGTGCTGGATCTGATCGCCAAGGCCGACAGCAACATTGTCGTCAACGGATTGGCCCTGCGCGTCGACGAGAGGCCGGATTTCTTTGCCGACCTGCTGCCTGGCCTGAGCAGTTTCCGCCGGCGCACCGCGAGACCGCACTGGCTCGTCATCGATGAAGCGCACCATCTTCTGCCCAAGCGGCGCGACGATACGCGGGCGGTCCTTTCATTGGAATTGCCGGGCACAATCTTGATCACCGTTCACCCCGAGGCGATCTCGACAGACGCCTTGCGCCTTGTGACAGCCATCATTGCGCTTGGCCCCAAGGCGAAGGACGTGGTGAAGGTCTTCTGCAAGGAGACTGGCATTGAGCCGCCAAAGGACATCCCCAGCCCCAAGGGCGCGCGCGTGCTGTTCTGGCGGCCGCAGGCGGGCAAGAAAGTCAAGACGGTCAAGGTGGTGGAACCACGTCAGTCACTCAAGCGGCACAGCCGGAAATATGCCGAAGGCCAGCTCGACGAAGCCGGCAGCTTCTATTTCCATGGCCCTGACAATGCGATGAACCTCAGGGCTCACAATCTGATGATCTTCGCTCAGATCGCCGAGGGCATAGACGACAAGACTTGGGAGTTTCACTTGCGCACCGGCGACTATTCCAAATGGTTTCGACATCAGATCAGGGACAAGGACCTGGCGCGCGAAACCGCCGAGGCGGAAGAGGACAAGACCCTGTCGGCGCAGGAGAGCCGCAAGCGGGTGCTTGACGCTGTGCGCCGACGTTACACGGCTCCGGCCACAGCCCCGGAGTGACACTCGAGAGCCAAGGCAACTAAGCTATCGCTGCACGCGAAAACTTTTTCAGTCAGGCAACGCCGCCACCGCGACAATCGATGTCGGCTTGCGCAAGCGCTGCAATCCCGATCACCTCGGAGGGCGGCGGGTTGTTATAGCTGCAGTGCTTCGCGCAATGCTCGGCAAAGAACTCGTCCCGTACGTCGAGACGAAAATTGGGTGAACTTAGAACGCCGCCATCGGGAAATGGCCCCTTGATGAAGAAGGTCAGCCGGATGAGATAGTCGAGCGCGCTGCCGAGTTCTTCCAGATCTGATTTGATGTTCGCCAAAATTGCGCGCCACTGTGCCGCCGCATCGCCAGGGAAGCCCCTCCTCTCTTTCCGGCAGATCGTAATTTTCGGCGGTTGCCGTATTGCCGCAGAGGTAGACAAATCCCTTTGCTCCGGTGACGACCGTGCCTTTTCCCCACGGCATCAACCTGCCGTTTTTGAATTTCCTATGGGTTACGAGTTCCATGCTCCGTCCAGAGCTCTTGATCGTCAGCCTATCAAATCATCTATTCTGATCGGCAGATCGCGAATGCGCTTGCCGGTGGCATGATAGACGGCACTCGCCACGGCAGCAGCCGTTCCGACATTGCCGAGTTCGCCCAAGCCCTTGACGCCGGCAGGATTGACCTGGTGGTCGATTTCGGGGACCAGGATAACGTCGACCTGTTTGATGTCGGCGTTGACCGGCACGAGATAGTCCTGCAGGTCGCGATTCACGTAGCGCGCGTGTCGCTGATCAATTTCCGTGGCCTCGTGCAACGCTTGGCCAATGCCCCAGATCATGCCACCTATCAGCTGGCTGCGCGCGGTGCGCGTGTTCATGATGCGCCCGGCAGCGAAGGCTCCGACCATGCGCGGCACCCGGATTTCGCGTGTATAGCTGTTGATGCGCACTTCGACGAACTCGGCGCCAAACGCATATTTGACCGAATCTTCGTCGTTCTCTCCACCATGAAACTCCGATTGTCCGGCATAGAGTTTCCTCAGGGCTTCAGGCGAAGAACCCTTCGGCGCAAACTCGGCATATTCTTCGATGGCGCCGACTTGCATGGCCTTGAAGACATCGGCCAGCTTGGCGGACTTGCCGGTCTCGGTGACGACCTCTTCGTCCTTCAAATCCAGCTTCGCATTGGCCGAACCTGCCAGCGGAGCCCCCTTGCCCGCAGCGGCGGCAAACAGTTTTTCGCGTATCGCGTCGCAGGCTTTCATGACCGCGGAGCAGACGCTGGCGGTCGAGATCGATCCGCCCGACACGGGAGCCGGCGGCAAGGCACTGTCGCCCATCTCCACGCTGATCTTGTCCATGCCGACCCCCAGCCTTTCGGCCGCCATTTGGCCGGCGATGGTGCGAACGCCGGTGCCAATTTCATGGGAGCCGCACTGGACCCGAACCTCGCCATCCGCGGTGAGACGAACCCGGGCCGCGCAAGGTGCGGCGGCAGTCGGATAGATTGCCGTCGCACAGCCCATTCCGACCAGCCAATCGCCGTCGCGCATCGAGCCGACCCTGGGATCGCGCTTCGACCAGCCAAAGGCCTCGGACGCCTGGTCGTAGCACTTGATGAGTGAGCGGCTGGAAAATGGCTTGCCTCCGATCGGCTCCTTCTCCGGTTCATTGATGCGACGAAACTCGACAGGATCCATACCGAGGGCCACGGCCATTTCGTCCATGGCGTTTTCCAGCGCGTAGACATAAGGCGTCTCCGGCGGCGATCGCATGTAGCCAGGCGTGTTGCGGTCGGCATGAACCAGCGAAACATGCGTCAGAACGGAGCCGTAATCGTACATGCGCGCGGTGGCGGACGTGCCGCCGACGACATAAGGGTCCGGGCGTGACGTCACCTCCCAGGCCTCATGTCCGAACGCCGTGATGCGGCCGTCCTTGCCGGCGCCCATGCGGATCCGATGCCGCGTTTCGGCGCGATAGGTCTGCGTACCGAAGGCTTGCATGCGATTGACGACGCAGCGAACCGGCCGGCCGATGCGCCGCGCCGCGACGGCAACGATAGCAGTGCGTGCCGTCATCGGCCCCTTGGAGCCGAAGGCGCCGCCGATATAGGGACTGACGATCCGCACATTGGCCGGATCGAGCTTCAGTTGGCGTGCCAGTTCCACCTTCCAGCCCGTAACGTTTTGACTGGGTTCGTGTATCGTCAACTGGTCGCCCTGCCATATGGCGGTGGTCGAAAACAGCTCGATCGGATTATGATGCTGGGTCGGCGTCGAATATTTTTCGTCGATCTTCACCGTCGCATCCGCCCAAGCGGCGTCGAAGTCACCGGCCTTCGCATCCTCCTTGAACATCGGGCTTTTGCCGGCAGCCGGTTCCATCTTCACGCCCTTGGAATCAAAGCTGGCGCTGGGCCGTTCGTCCTCATAGTCGGCGCGGACCAACATCGCTGCCTCCTCCGCCGCCTCGAAGGTTTCAGCGACCACCAGAGCGATGATCTGACCATCGTGAAAAACCGTCTTGTCGTGCAAGGGCCCAATCGAACTTGCACCGGTGTTGCCGAATTTCGGCATGTCGGTCTTGTCCAGATCGCCATAGGTGACGATGTCCAGCACACCGGGTACGGCATTGGCGTCTTTCGTGTGAAGTTCGGAAACCTTGCCCCGGGCAATGCTGCTGGTGGCAAGGGCACCGTAGGCGACGTTGGCCGTAACGATGTCGGCGGGATAGCCGGCTTGTCCGGTAACTTTTAGCCGGGCGTCAATGCGAACAACGGGATCGCCCTGGTTTTCCCTTGGAGCGGGTGCAGCTTGGTTCATGGCTCAGCCCTTCATATCCCGGGTTTCGAGCAGCGCCCGCACCAGCGTGCGCTTGCCGAGCGGTATCTTGAATGCGTTATGCTCGCGCGGTCTGGCATCGGCGAAAGCAGCCTCGGCGGCCTCCTGCGCCGTGGCTTCGTCAAGCACTTTGCCCTGTAGCGCGTCCTCTGCTTCGCGCGCACGCCACGGCACCGTCGCCACTCCGCCAAGCGCAATGCGCGCACTCCTTACCGTCTCGCCATCCATGTCGAGCGCGACAGCCGCGGACGCCAGCGCAAACGCGTAGGATTCGCGATCGCGTATCTTCAGATAGCGCGACCGGCTGCTCCACTGTGCCAGCGGCACTTCGATGGCGGTAATGAGCTCGTCGGCGGCCAGATCCGTCTCGATGTCGGGCGTTTCGCCCGGCCGTTTATGCAGCTTGGCAAAAGTGAGCGTGCGCCTTCCCCGCGGACCTTCGACATCGACGGTGGCGTCCAGCGCAACCAGCGCCTGCGCGAAATCGCCGTGATACGTGGCAATACAGGCATCGCTCGTACCCAGCACGGCATGCTGGCGATTGGACCCTTCCATCGCAGCGCAGCCGGAGCCCGGTTCGCGCTTGTTGCACGGCCAAGATATCTCTCGAAAATACTCGCAGCGCGTACGTTGCAGCACATTGCCGCCCAGGCTCGCCATGTTGCGAAGCTGACCGCTGGCAGCGAATTTCAAGCTGTCGGCGAGGACCGGGCAACGGCGCCTGACATCATTGTTGTCGGCTGCTTCACCCATACGGACCAGCGCACCAAACCGGATCTTATCATCGTCTATCCTGATCTGCCGCAAGGCCGGCTCGGCAAGAGTGTTGAGGTCGAGTAGTCGCTCCGGCCGCGCGACACCGAGCTTCATGTAGTCGGCCAGATTGGTGCCGCCGGCGATGAACTGCGTGTCGGCGCCGGTTGGCGGAACATGCACGGCATGGGGACGGGACGCCATGGCGATTGCCGTGGAGACGCTGGTTGGTCTTTCATATACGAACGGGCGCATCCTAAGCCCTCCTGGTCTCGTCGCGTGCCTGAACGATCGCCGCAACGATGTTGGGATAGGCCGCGCAGCGACATAGATTGCCGCTCATATATTCGCGAATATCATCTTCCGACCCAGCATGGCCTTCGTTGATGCAACCGATGGCGGACATGATCTGACCCGGTGTGCAATAGCCGCATTGAAAGGCGTCGTGGTCGACGAAGGCCTGCTGGACCGGATGCAGTTCCCCGTCCGCCGAAGCCAGGCCTTCCACCGTTGTGATCTCCCGGCCCTGGTTCATGACGGCAAAGCTCAAGCAGGACAGTACCCGCTTTCCGTCGATCAGCACCGTGCAGGCACCACACTGACCGTGATCGCAACCTTTCTTGGTGCCGGTCAGGCCGACATGGTCGCGCAGCGCGTCAAGCAGGCTGGTTCGATTGTCGAGCGCGAGGTTGTAGGTCTGCTTGTTGATACGCATCGAAACCGCCGACAAATCGCGCGGTTCGGCCGGTTTTGCGGACGCGGGCTGGGCAGCTCTCGTTGGCGAATTCACAAGCGGCATCGCCGCCGCCGCCGAAACAGAGGCCGTCATGAACATGCGTCTGCTCAAGCCGCTGGAAATTTTGGCATCGGACATGGCTGGCTCCGGGCTGGCTGGGTCTTAAGCGGCCCAAACCACTCGCGGAGGGCAAAGTTCCCTCCTCACGAGCCTGTGATCCTTTTTCTGCTGGCCGGATCGATGCAATCGGAACCTCCCCGGTCAAGCGATGGTTGTGTGCCAAGAGCCGGAAGGAGGCGATCATGAGCGATGGTCGGCATGGCAACGACGGTGACGATGACAATGGACCTGTATTCTCTGCGGAGCAGGCGAGACAAGGCGAGATCATCCTGCGAACGCGCACCCGTCGGGTCATCTTCATAGCCGGCTTGGTCGGTGTCGTGATCCTGGCCCTCGTCGTGAGATTGGCAATCGGCTGAACCAATTCCCCTCGCCTTGCTGCTGCGCTCTCCCCGAAAAGCGTTAGCTTGCGCCGCGCGACGGTGTTTGGCCATGCCGCGCGATGCGGCATTGGCTACGCGAACTTCTGTTGGAACCAGCGCGTCAAATCGACGTTCAGCCCTTATTCAATAGGAGCAGGCCATGCCACGAGGCGACAAATCGAAATACACTGACAAGCAGGAGCGTAAAGCCGACCACATTGCCGAGGGCTACGAGAAGCGCGGGGTTTCGGACAAGGAAGCAGAGCGGCGTGCATGGGCTACCGTCAACAAGGACGATGGCGGTGGCAAGAAGGAAGGCGGTTCGGGCCGCGGCAAACACACGGGCCATCCCGCGGCGCACAAAGGCGGCAAAAGCGGCGGCAAGGCATCGGCATCACGGTCTGCCGCAAGCCGATCCGAATCGGCAAAGAAAGCTGCAGCGACCCGCAAGCGCAATGCGGAACACCGCGCCCATTGATCTTGGCGACGGCCTTGGGCCGAACGATGGAAGCACAGGGATGAAATCTCAGCTCGTCAATGAGATCGGCGGACAACGGACATTCGTCGTGGTGCTCGACCCAGGCGAAGAAGCGTTCGCGGCACTGACCGCCTTCGCGGTCGACCAGGAGATCGGCAGTGCGTCCTTGACCGCCATAGGGGCTTTCGAAAAAGCCACCGTGGGCTGGTTTGATCCGACCGCGAAGACCTACCGCAAAATCCCCATCGGCGAACAGTGCGAGGTTCTGAGCGCGATCGGCGATGTTGCACTGGGTGATGATGACAAGCCCAGCCTGCACGTCCATGCGGTGCTTGGATTGAGCGACGGCACCACCCGGGGTGGACATCTGCTTGACGGCATCGTTCGACCAACGCTCGAAATCACCCTGGTGGAAGCGCCCGGTCATCTGCGCCGCAGCAAGCGTCCGGACCTCGGTGTCGCGCTGATCGATCTGGCCGACTGATCTACAGCCCTCTGTCTCGTTCTCACGCTTTCTTGCTCCGCTCAGCAGGTGCTGTGTCCGGCGCAGCTTCCCACCCGAACACGCTGCGCCCGCCAAGCAGATGCGATTGGTCGAATTCTCCCGCGACAATTTCCTTCAGGCTGGGGCCGGTCACGTATCGCTCGACTTGCCGCGACTGATCGTCGAGCCGCCTCAAGGCGCCGATTTCTTCATCGCGACCGAGCTTTGCCTTCTGCACGGCCGACTTCAGAACCCCGATCGTCTCGTCATAGACCTTCAGCGGTACCGGAAATGGATGCCTGTCCTTGCCGCCATGCGCCAGCGAGAAGCGGCCGGGATCGGAAAAACGGCAAGGAGCGCCATGCACCACCTCGGCAACGAGGGCCAGCGCGCGCACTGTGCGTGCGCCGACGCCGGGGACCAGAAGGAGCTCGGCGAAATCGGTGGGACCGCGGTCCGCGGCGGCTGCGATATTGCCGTGTAGGCGATGCATGACGACATCGCTTTCGCGAACGTCATGGTGGGCCGGCATGACCAAATGCGGCAGCAGCGGTTGTTCCGGTTCCTGCCGGCGCGTCGGCTCCGCGCCACGCTCCAATGCCGCCAGCTCGCCCAGGATGCGATCCGGTCCGAGATCCTGCAAAAGGTCAAGTTGCCCTTGGCGGGACGCCTCGGCACGCCGGTCGGTCAGGTTGACGATCTCGCCTTGATTGGCCCCTTCGATGGCGGCATGCGGCTGGTCGACAAAACTCTTCAGGCCTTCGGAAAGCCAATGGTAGCGGCGCGCCACCTTGCTGTCGCCGTTCATACCTTGCTGCACCACAACCCAGTGACCGTCATCGGCGACGATAAAGCCATGCAGATAGAGATCGAAACCGTCCTGGACGGCGGCGCTGTCGACCTTGGCGACCAGCCGGCTGGCGGTTGCCAGGCCCGCTCCGTCGAAGCCGACGCGTTGGCCGATGGCTTCCAGCTCATGCGGGGTTTTGCGCGAATGCGCGCCGCGACCACCGCAGACATGAATGCCGAGCTCGCCGGAAAGCGGCGTGAGGCCACGCTTCAAAGCGCCCACGACGCTGGTCGTGATTCCTGACGAGTGCCAATCCATGCCCATGACAGCACCAAAGGACTGGAACCAGAATGGATGCGCCAGCCGCCGCAGCAGCTCGTCTCGACCATAGTGATGAATGATCGCCTCGCACATCACAGCGCCAAGACGCGTCATGCGGTCGCCGAGCCATTTTGGCACGCGCCCGCCATGGAGTGGAAGATCAGCACTTCCCGATCGTTGCGTCACGTCCTGCTACCTGTTCTGGTGTCCGTCATTCTCTTAACAGATAGGCAGCCCAACCGCGCAAGGAAGCATGGACACTCCCACCCGGGCCGGGTTAGCGGACGTCAAGTCCAGTTCGAGAGAACCGTTTCCATCTCAACCGTCTCGACCTGCTGCGCGAAACGTTGGTGGTAAACGGTCAGCAGTGCGTCATGGGTTGCGTCGGAAGAACTGCACAGCGCGTCCGTGACGAGAACCACGCGATAGCCGAAATCGATGGCCCCGAGCACCGTGGCCAGAACGCAAACATCCGTTTCGCCGCCGGTGATGACCAGCGTATCGATGCCGCGCTCCACCAGGAGCGCTCTGAGACGCCCTTCGAACCAGGGCGAGTAGATGTGCTTGTCGACGATCGCCGCTGGCGGACAGTAGCCGGCTAAAGACGGCAACAGTTCGGTCATTTCGGGCCCGATCGTCTCGATCGTCAGGGAAGCCCAGCGCTCATAATAGCGCTTCCATGTGCCGACGCCCTGCCCCGGCTTCCCGGCGGGCAGGAAGCGTGTAAAGACCGTCTGTGGCGCGCGTCTTTCGACCAGCCTCTCGATCTGCGGGAGAACCCGGGTGATCCAGGGTGTTGCCCATTCGGACGGCTCTGCAAACAGCCGCTGCATATCCACGCAGATATGCATGCATCGATCGCCGAGAGGACCGTATGCCAGCCCCGGCATCGACATCAGCGCTTCTCCGACCGACGATGCATTTTCCCTGTTTCCTCCCGTTGTCGGCAAAGACACGCAACGCCGCGCGCAAGCACTGGTTCCTGAGATAGCCACAGGAACCGACGTAAATGGCTGGCGTTTCCGCTGAGATGAATGGAGGTGCTCGCATGAGACCGCGCGAGAGGCGTTGGAGCGGCAAGTCAGCCGGGGCGCCAAAATGGAACTGAGCGGAGGATGTCTCTGCGGCACGATCCGCTTCCGCGTTGGAAGCGAACCGTGCATTACTGCCATTGTGATATGTGCCGGCGAGCGACCGGCAGTGCGTTCGCGGTTCTGGCCTGGGTGCCTTCCCAAAGCGTGAACTGGACCAATGCGACGCCGACCTATCGCAGGTCTTCGCCGATTGCCTGCAGGGGGTTCTGCTCCGCCTGCGGATCGCCCCTCAGCCTTGCCTATGACGCATCGCCCGGAGAGATCGCGCTGCATATCGGAACGTTCGACGATCCGGCTCGGCTGGAACCGCGCTACAATTATGGATCGAGGCAGCGACTTGGCTGGGTTTGCTGCGGAATAGACCTGCCGCACCACGATACTGAGGAGCGATGGTGAAACCATGTCTGAAGGACAAGCCAGATGAGCATGTTTTACCGGGCGGCCAAGATTGCCGAAGAGGTCCACGCAGCACAGCGCGACAAGACCGGGCGACCGTATATCGAGCACTGCCGCCGTATCGTTGACGCGGTCGAACCAAGGACCAGAAGGTCGTCGCCTATCTCCATGACGTCCTCGAAAAGGGCGAAGGCTGGGACCGGACCAAGTTGGAAAAGGCCGGTTTTGGCCCGACGATCGCTTCGGCCGTCGACGCCATGTCGCGCAGGTCCGGTGAGGATTACTTCGCGTTTGTGCGACGAGCGGCATCGAATCCATTGGCGCTGCCGGTGAAGCGCGCGGATCTGGCGGACAATATCTGGCAGGCACGACAGGTCGGGGCATCGACTGTCAAATATGAGGAGGCACTATGCATCCTTGATGACGAGTTTCCGCGCCGTCAGCACCAGCCTTGAATTCAGATCGCCCCGCTGCGAACGGGCAATCTACTCCGGGACGTGGGGCGTGTGCCGTCTGTCCTCCGCGGGCTCGGCATCGATGCGCGCCTTTTCCGGATCGAATGCACCATGACGTGCAATGGGCCGCGCCGCGGTTTCAGGCGTCTCGTATGCCCACATGACATCGTCAGCCGAGCTGCCCACCGCATGGACGCGCCAGTAGCTTGCGGTGCCTTTCAAAGGGGAGCGGCTGGTGGTGTTCGTCTTTTCGAAAAGGTCGAAATAGATGTCTTCGAAAGGGATGTAGAACACGGGCTCATGTCCTTCTTCCTGAAGCACTTTCGCCCGTTCCGTGGCAGCGACTATGGCGTCGGAAAATCGTACCGTCACCGTGCCGGCAAACGGTTCTATGGCCAGTTGGCCAGCATGGTGTGTTGAGATTGCGCCTGAAGCTTGCATTCAAATTCTCCCTGGCTGCCGATTGATTGCGAGACCGCATTTCGGTTCGTCATGCATGGAGACGAAATGCACGGCGATGCGTCAGGTTCCGGCCTGTACTATGAGGTCGAATGACGACCCCACTTCAGCGCTTGCCATGGCTATCGAGAAACGCAGCCAACAATCGCGAAACCTGATCAGAAGCCTCACGCGTCGGGAAGTGTCCGATGCCATCCAGCACCACCCGCCTGTAGAACGCGGTGAAATGCTTTTCGAGCCCCTCTGAGGACTGGGCAAACACAACGCGGTCGTCGCCACCATGAAGCGTCAGGATTGGCACCGTGATGATCTTGACCGCTGCTTGCCGGCGGGCGAGTTCGGCATAGCGTGGATCGGGCTCGGCCTCTTCCCATCTGACCCGATAGGAATGCAACGTCACATCCGCCCAGTCAGGATTTTCGAACGAACTCGCGACACCATCGAAAATAGCGTCGTCGAACCAGCCTAATGGGCCCCAGCTATCCCACTGGTATCTGGCGAATTTTTTGCCATTGTTTCGTACGAACTCAGCGCCCCGGGCCGTCGCCATGAACCATTGATACCAAAATGCTTTCGCTTGTCCGGGCGCCGGCGTTGCTGGTTTGCCTGGTTGCCAGCCGAGCGACAGCGCAGCACAGCACTTGATGCGGTCCGGGAAAACCGACGCGAGCAGATAGGATATCCGGGCGCCCCAATCGTGTCCGACAACCGCAAAGCGGCTGAGGCCAAGCGCATCGGCAAAATCCAGCACATCCTGCGCCATCGCGGCAATCTCGCCCGAGCGCATGGTTTCTTCTGACAGGAACGATGTCGGCCCAAAGCCTCGCAGCCAAGGCGAAAACGTCCGAAAGCCAGCTTCATGAAGGGCTGGCGAAATGCGAGCGTATGTCGTCGCGTCGTCGGGCCAGCCATGCAGCAGGATAACCGGGGCGCCGTCTCGCGGTCCACCATCGAGATAGGCGACGCGCAGCAGAGGTGTGTCGCAATGTGAGACCGAGTTCATTTGCCCTGAGGCACAGTGGCTGGCTGATCACCACCAGTCGTGGACTCTAGTCTGGCGGCCTGGTCAATCTGTGGGTTCTTGTTGATGGTGCCGGTGTTGGCTTTCATCGGCTCGATATTGTTGTCGCAGGCGCCGAGCGCAAGGACGGCGGCCAGGACCAGGAGTAAAAAGAACCTCTTCATCGAAACCTCCTCTGGTTGCTGTCCGGCAAACGAGGTTCCACCAATTTGGTTGCCTGATCGTACTCTCCAAGACGCCATGGATTTGACGATCAACGCTTCGAGCTATTGGAATCGGCTGCAACTGTCGGATCAGGCAAAACCGGGCCACGTTCAGTCTCCGAACCCTCAGCCTCGATCTCCTGCACGGCCTGGTCCCAGTGCTCCTGCTCGCGGCCAGCCGGCCGGCCCTCCTGCTCCCAGATTTCATGGGCTCGCCGTTTGATCTTTTCTTCCTTGCTGTCCATGGCTAGATCCTCCAATTCGTCAGTCTCAATTCCGGGCCATATTTTTTGTTCCTCCCCATATTTTTTGTTCCTCCTCTGTCGGGAACAGCGCTGCCGGAGTTGCGATTTCGGGGAAGGCGCTTGTGGATTGCGTGGGATGAGCCGCTTGGTAATTTTCGTACCGATATTTTTTCGTGACACACCGATGCCCGCAGCTTTATGAATCTGGCTATCGGCCAGCGCCGAGCACGTCCCTCTCCGATCCTCTTGCCCGGCGCTCAACGCCTGATCGCCCGTCGCATCGACATGACGGGCCTGTTGCTTCGAGAGAAGGTGACGCCCATGCGGGAATTGCCGAAAGACATCGACGCCGATGTGGTCATCGAAATCAGCAAGCTGCTGGACGACAGCCCGCTTTTCGTCCCGGTGCGGGTTCATGAACTTGCGGCCAAGGTGAGGCAGAGGGTGAAGACCGGCCTGCCGGATTTTTCGATCGAAGAACTGATCGTGGAGATGGCCTCCGTACGTCAACTGGCCATGGCCTTTGATCTGCCTGGATCGGAGAACGTCGTGCAAATCCCGGTGCGGTATCGCCGCTAGCACTGCGGCATCACACGCTCCATCCGGAGGTCAGAACAAGCGATGCCTCAAACATCTGCGCACCGATCTCATCGCGTACTTTGACGGTTACCTTGACGAAATCGCAGTCGGGCATTTCGTCTTGGGCAACATCCTGCAAAATACGAATTGCTTCCGCTCTGGCTTGTTCCCGGGATTCGAACAGCTGCCCGTCATCGTCGGGTACCGCGCCGTCACCGTTTTGAAGATCGAAATAGTACCGCTTCATTTTCGAGCCACGCTGGAAACATCGGGCGGGTCAGTGATTTCGCTTCATTGGGGTTCCTGCCCGCTCGGCGGCCGTGCTGGTGAAGACGTGGTCGTTCAACGCACCGCAGCGCGAAGCGCCGATAGGAAAAGCACAAGCAACGCCAAGGCATTGAGGCCAGCGGCGATGGCATGTGAATACTCCCATTGGCGCCGCAGCAGCTCCCAGTTTTCAGGCAGGACAGTCCAGTTCCGGGTCGCCTGATTGATTGGGTAGGTCAGCGTCCAGAAGGCAAATTGCGTGGCGCCGATGCTGAGAAAGGCGACGACAACCAAGCCGAAAGATGCACTCGCTCGGTAGAGCAGGATCGCCAGGGCGGCCGTAGAGAGCAATGCTCCCAGCACCACGATTCCGAACAGGCTCCATCCATCATAGGCGCGCTGCGCAGCCAGATAGTTTGGCCCGTCGAGCTTCATCTTGTTGAACATCGCGAAGAGATGCGCGGCGGCCGGAACGAAAGCCAGTGCCACGAAAATGAAGCTGACCACCCTCAGACTATAAATTGCCATATCCGGCCTCCTCTCAGGAGAGAGCTAGGGCAATCGGCAAGGTTGAAAAGGTCATTATAACGACGGCTTCCGCCCGCGATCATGTGGTCTCGAGTGAGGTCGTTTTTTTAGACCTCACTCAACTATCTCGGAACATTTTTTTTGGGTTCTGGTTCTACGCACTGAAGGGACGAACCTTACCCAGGGAGATTTCCCCATGAAACATGTTCTCATTACCAGCATGCTGGCGATCGGGCTCGGCTGTGGAACGGCAATGGCTCAGACACAACAGCCCGAAAGCCAATCTGGCGCAGACGCCAATTGCGCTTCCGGGCAGGCTGACTGCCAGGGCGGTTCCAAGATGGGCGAGCAGGCCCAGGGCAAAGCCAAGCTGAAGACCGACGAGCAGGCTCAGGGCAAGGCCGGCACCTCCACCGACCAACAGGCTCAGGACAAGACCAAGCTGAAGACCGACGAGCAGGCGCAGGGCAAGGCCGGCACCACCGACCAGCAGGCTCAGGACAAGACCAAGCTGAAGCAGGCGCAGGACAAGACCAAGCTGAAGACCGACGAGCAGGCGCAGGGCAAGGCCGGCACCACCACCGACCAGCAGGCTCAGGACAAGACCAAGATGCAGACCGACGAGCAGGCTCAGGGCAAGGCCTCGAGACAGGATACGACGTCGACCGGTTCCATCAACAACGTGACGGTGGAGCAGAAAACCGAGGTCACTCAGATCATCCGGGAGACGAAGGTCGAGCCTGTTTCCAATGTCGATTTTGACATCACCGTCGGCGTCGAAGTCCCACGGCAGAAGGTCAGGCTGCATCGTTTGCCGGCTCGTATCGTCAAGATCGTTCCCGCTTACGAAAGTTACGAGTATTTCGTGCTTGCGGACGGCCGGATCGTCATCGTTGATCCGGATACGTTCAAGATCGTCCTGATTTTGACCTAACATCTCCAACGAGTGGTCCGCCCTCTAGAGGGCGGACCGTCATTGCTGGACTGCTATGGATTCAAAGCAACCCAGAAGGACCGCAAGCGGCAGGTGATACATTCTGCCACCCGCATCGCGGACTCGGCTAGAGACGCCCGAGCACGACCAGGATAATGACTACAAGCAGCAGCAGACCGAGGCCGCCGCCGCCATAGTAACCGGTGCCGTAGAAAGGCCCGCCGCCAAGACCACTAAAACCGCCAAGCAATGCAATGACCAGAATAATGATAAGAATCGTGCCGAGACCCATGACTTGCTCTCCTGTTTGCGGCTTCGCGCCGTATAGACGGAGCGGCGGTCGCCGGCTGATGAGAATATGAACTCGCTACAAGCCTTCCTGTTCCCGACTGAGACCTCATCGACGCTGCCAAGGTAGTGTTTAGGTGAACAAAGGTCACCCCGAGACGCCCGAGTAGTCCCGCTCTTTCAGCAATCCAGCGAGATGGGCGGCGTTTGAAGCTGCCATTTCGATCGCACCCGAGACTTTTTCCGGAGTTGCCGGCAGGTCGACGTAGTTAACCTCCTGCATGGCCTCGCCAACCCAATAGACCCCGCCATTGGCCGGGATGGTGAAGCCAACATCGTTCAGTGCCTGAAAGCATTCCGCGTGGCAGTGATGCGCACCGTCCTCATTGCCGACGATGGCTACCAAGGCCACCTTTCCTGCTGCCGGCATGCGCCCTCTGTCATCGGTCTCATCGAGAAACGCATCCATCCGCTCCAGGACGCGCTTGGCCACACTCGAGGGCTGGCCAAGCCAGATCGGGAGCCCGAGCACGAAAATGTCGGCCGCCAGTATTTTCTTCCTGAGTTTCGGCCAATCGTCGCCCTCGCCCATGTCGGAGAGCACGCCGGGCTTGATATCGTGGCTGAGCGCACGCACGATCTCGCCCTTCACCTCGTATTGCATCAGCGCCGCCAGGACATCGGCGAGCAACCGATCGGTGGAGGATTTTTCCCTGTCGTTCGAAGCTTTGAGCGAGCAATTGAGTGCGAAGGCCGTAAGCGGCATCTGGATCTCCCTGCATTGTCCTAATTGCAAATCGCCGCCGCGACGACTTCGCGACAGCCCATTCGCCCGTTGCGGGACCGCCCGGCATTTTAACGTCAGGATTAAATGCTTGTTCCGCCAAGCGGACCAACAGGCCGGTGGCGAGAGTGGCCCCCTCCTCCCGCCGGGTGACGGTCCAGCCGGCTGAGCGAGCAGGCTGGGTTCTTTGAGCACTGGCCACTGCTGGAGAACGGGCGGCGGTGAGCAGCGACGCCGGCGGAAACCGGTCGGGCAACCTATTCGTTCGCTCATCGTTTTCTCCTGAGTTCCCGAGAATGGATAGACGATGCTCGTCCGGACCCTCGAAGCAGGCAATATGCGGCTGGCGGTATCCATGGCCGGCGATCCGGGCCGACCGGCCTTGATCCTTCTGCACGGCTGGCCCCATTCCCGGAAAATCTATGAGGGTGTGATCGATGAACTCGGCGCACGATGCTTTACGCTGGCTTTCGATCTTCCGGATCGGTGAATCGCGTGGCACGCCGCCGTCGGCGGAAAAGAAGGTTCTTATGCTCATGCGGAGTTGGCGCGCAATGTCCGCAAGGTGATCGAGTATCGATGCAGGTCAACTGGCGGAATGCTATGCTCCCATTCCGTGCGTGATGGTCCGGTCATGAGATACGCCGACCTTGGTTCGACGACGATGGTGCGGCGATCCCACTTGGTGCCATTCTTCCGCCGGAGCCGGAAGCTGCAAGGCGCCAGCAACGAAACACCCGCAACGTCTTCGAAATGAGGCTTGTCTCGATGCCAGCCAATGCCGGCGCCAGGCCGATACTCATTGATCAACACCTGCGCGAAAGCCTCGGCGGGCCTGCCTGCCAGCACCGCGATCTTGTCGCGCAGGGCCAGTAGGAAGTCAGGGATCGGCGGCGCTTCGACGACCTGACGCCTGTCATAGTCGTAGCGCAGGCCAAAACCGACCACGCGCCGGTTTGCCAGATGGCCATGGAAATCGAACGCCTCGAAAGGCAGGCCTTCGAGGCGCCGGGCGAGTTCCGCTTCTTCTTGCGCCGCGATCAACTCGGGCTGGTAGAGGAAACCGTCCGGCAGGTCGTCGGCAGCACCAAAGAGATCGTGCTGAAGCCTGGATGAGCCGGGTGTTTTCGATGTGGGTGTCGACATCCCAGCTAGATGGTGAAGGCCAGCCCGCCTGGCAATATCGGAACCTGGCCAGCAAATCTGCACCCTACCCGCGGACATCACCGCGCCGACCGGACAAAGCCTGTCAATTCGGAGTTATCGGGTGCTGTATTCAACCTAGGATTCCGCAGGCAGGCCTTGAATGCGATCGAGGGAGGTTGCGTGTATGTACGTACGGTTCTTACCAAACCGTGAGCCCTCGTTGCCAGTTGCTTGTCAGCAACTAAATTGGCAACGCGGCATCCCCAAAACATGCCGCAGTGGCCGGCGCGGGTTTGGGCAACGGTGTCTCACCGGCATCATCGCGTCGGCCACTCGAAATGTCCTCCTGGCGGTTCAGTGGCGGAGAAGCCTCTGTCGCCCTCCAGCGCTCAAACGAGAGGCCGCTGCTGCCTCGCAGGATGCTTCGAGCCAAGATCTCCGATCAGCCGGCGGTACTGGGTTTCGGGTGGACCGTAAGAATCTCGCGCCAACTTCACGAGACCGTCTCGATCGCGGATCGTGATCTCTCCGCGGCGCGCTCGGATATAACCATAACTCTCGATCATCTGAAGGCCAACGGTAACCCCCGGACGCCTGACACCAAGCATGATGGACAGAAATTCATGGGTTATCATAAGTCTGTCGCCGACAGTGCGGTCGCTGCACATCAAAAGCCATCTCGCCAGCCGGACTTCCAGGCTCTGCCGTGCGTTGATCGATGCCGTGTAGCTTGTCTGAACGTGGAAATATTGGACATAGCGCAACAGGAACGACCGCAACGTAGGGCTGTTCTCCAGGGCTTCGACGAATGGGGCGGCCTCTACCCGGAGGGCCTCGCATGTCGACTGGACGTAGCAATCAAAGTTGGCCTGGTCGTCCCCCATGATCAGGGCCGAACCGGTCATTCCTTCGAACCCGATGATTCCGACTTCCGCTTCGGTCGCCGCCGAAGTCCTGGCCACCACCGATGCCAGTCCGCTTTCCAGAAAATAGACGGCTTCGATCTTCTGCCCCGCAGTCTCCAGTGGCGCGCGCAACTCCAGAAAAACGCTCGCGAGATGTGGCCTCAGCCGCGCGAAATCGTCCGCACTCATGCGGCGAAGCAATTCGCTCTTGGCTTGCAGGATCTGGTAATCCACGAGACTCTTTTCCCTTGGGCAAGAGCACTGGGATCTCTTAGCCGGTTGCGCCCGTCGAACGAGCGGACGGTAATGAACCATAGACTTCGTCTCGCGCAGCACTAGACGGGCCGGCGTGTTGGTATGAAACCAACAGTTACTGCTGAAGACTCGAAGGCCTTGTTGGCTGACCATCTTTCGCCAGCAAACGAGCCTCCCGCAGGATAGAGGCGCGATCGAACCCGAGGAGCGATATGATTTCACCTATCTGCTGTTCAATGGCGCCTGTATCCCGCGCCAGCGCGGTTATCGCGTCCAGTGGCAGACCGGGGTGCTCGGGCTCCTCGCCATGCAAGGCCATGCCTCGTGATGGGCAAGAGCGATGGTCACTCCCAAGCGTCAGCGCCCAACTGTGCTGCTGACGATTTTCCTTTGTACGCTTCCGTACGGAGCTTTGCGAGTCAATTCGGGCCGAGGCTGATTTTGAGGGTTCTTGCATCCTTGTGTCGTCCGTCCGTCGCCCCCGAAATTGTTCGGAACGATTGCTCGGCTGAGAGGTTCAGATATTCCACCCAACAGGAGTCTCGAACGATGGATCACACCAATCACGTACGCCTCACAAGCACCGAACTGACGCCCGACCTTCTCGAAGACGCCACGATTTACGACGCGGACGACAACAAGGTCGGCAGCGTTTCGCATGTCCACGGCTCTGGAGCCGCCAGTCAGGTCGTCATCGATGTCGGCGGCTTCCTCGGCATAGGCGCCAAGCCAGTGGCCGTTCCCGCGAGCCAGTTGGAATTCATGCGCGATGAAGACGGCGACGTTCACGCGGTGACGAACTGGACCAAGGATCAGCTCAAGAGCATGCCCGAGCATCACGATGCATGATTTCAAGGACTTCACCTTGAATGGGAGCGGCCGTTCGGCCGCTCTCTGAACGTTCCTTGGGCGCGACAGGATGGACAGACGATGCGGCGCGAGACCGGAGGCTGCTTCTGCGGACGGATCGCGGCAGCCATGGATGGAGAGCCTTTCTGGATATGCTACGATCACGACGACGATTGCCGCCGGGCCATCGGAAGTCCGCTGACGATCTGGGTCGGTTACCGGCCGAAGCAATTTCAGCTTCTTAGGGGAACACCGAAGGTCTTTTCCAAAACGCCAGGCGTCACCCGCACGTTCTGCCCAGACTGTGGAAGCTCGATAGGCTATCGCGACGAAGGTCTGCCGGACGAGTTCTATGTGACGATCGGCTTCCTCGACAAACCTGAAGGTTTTCGGCCGCAAGCCCATGCCTATTGGGACCTGAGGCTACCGTGCATCGAGTTTGATGACAGCCTGCCACGCATCGACCGATATTCGAGGAAGCGCGACCCGACGTTCGGCAACCCGCGCGACCGGTAGTCGCGGTGCGAGCCGCGAGGGCATCGGCGGAACCTGACTACCGCTAGCGGGTTATTCGGGCAGACCCGTCGGGTGCCACTATGCCATCGACCGTGATCCAAAACACACAATACGATCCCGCCACCAAGATCCTCTCGGTCTGGTTTGTGCCGAGCGGCAGACGTTACGATTATGAGGGTGTTGCGCCGGCAACTTATGCCGCTTTCACCAAAGCCTCCTCAAAAGGCCGCTTCTTCAATGAATTCATCCGAGATCGCCATCGATACCGCCGCGTGGCGTGACAAGTTCAGCCATGAGCAGGCGATGCACGGAACCTGACCGGGACCGTCTCGTTGACGTCTCGTCGAAGCAAACCAGGCAACGACAGTTCATCTGGATATGCTCGGGCGTTCGCACCGGCAAAGATCGATCGGAACAGGCTTCAAGGGAGTTCAAGAGCCATGACGGCCAAGAAGCAGAAGACCGAAAGCAAGGACAAGAAGGCGCTGCGCTTGGCAGAGACCACCGACGTCTCACCCAAGCAGGCCAAGGAGCTCATGCGAAAGCATGGCAAGGACAGCCCCAAGGTCGAGAAAGAAGCCAGAAACTTCAAGGCGGAAGGATAGGATCCGCATTGAAGCCCGACCCGTTGACCCTGCAAGCGATCGGCCGCCAGGCAATTCGGTATTAAGGGGGTGCCCCGGCCTTTTCGGCCGCGAGCGCAAAGGGGAAGCGCAGCACCAGGTTGCGGTTCTCGTCAAAAATCTCGAAGGCCAATCCGGTACGCAGCGGCTTGCCATGCAGCAGCTCTTCGGCCAGGATTTCCTTCGCCGACGCCATCGCGTTTTCCTCGGCGCTCGCGAGATCAGGAAATTCCTGGCCCTCCGGATCCTCCTGCAAGCTTCCGCTCTCATCTCGAAGGTCGAAAAAGTATCTGGACATGCCGACTGAACTCCTGCTCATCGCGATGGTGGCCTCGGAAGCGCCAGCCTCAGATTTCAGTGCCTGATATACCCGGATTGTCGAAGAGCACGGCGAGGCCATGCTCTATGGCGCAGGCCGCAATCAGATCATCGAAGGCCTTTCCCGAAAGCGGGCAACTTGGCATCACCTCTCGGATTGCGGTTCCGGCCTTGGCTGTAGAGATCACATCGTGGCGCTTCCTGCGTGTCTCGACATATTGCTCGACCAGGATTTTCAGGCGCCTCACCGCAACGTCGTCCGTAAACATGGATTCCTCAGCCAAAGCCTAAAGTAAGGCTGTCGGCCTGATCATCGTGCCGACGGTCTCGGGGTTAGCCCGGATTGCTCGCACAATATTTCCATGGGCAGTTGGTTCCCCCGACCGCTCGCTTGGTAATTTTCGTACAGGGAATACCCTTGCCCCGCGCTTTCATCTGGCCGAACCGACAGCCGATTTCCGAAATGGCGAGCCTTCAGGCTTGCATCACCTTGCGGCTGTGACGCGCAACGACACTTTCCTCATCGGTCGCAATCACGCGCACCTCCACCTTGCTCTCCGACCGACTGATGATTTCGGCGTGGGTGTCGTTGGCGTGTTCTTCAAGCACCACGCCAAGCCAGGTCAATTTTTCGCATATGGCGTTGCGGATAGACGCGGACCGTTCGCCGATGCCGGCGGTGAACACGAGGCATTCAAGACCACCCATCGTGTTTGCAAGCGCCGCGGCCTCTCTCGCGGCGCGAAAGGCGAAAAGCGCCATCGCCTCATGAGCGCGGGGATCATTGCTCGCTTCCAACGTCCTCATGTCGCCCGAAACACCGGATACGCCGAGCAGTCCCGATTTCTCGTAAAGGATTGTCTGCAGTTCCTCAGCCGCGATGCCTCTTTCCAGCAGGAAGTACAACAGCACGCCGGGATCGATGGCGCCGCACCGCGTGCCCATGACGAGGCCATCCAGCGCCGAAAATCCCATCGTCGTATCGATGCTCTTGCCCTGCTGCAAAGCGCAAAGGCTGGCACCATTGCCGAGATGGGCGACGATGGTGCGTTTCGCCGCAAGAGTTGGCGATATCCCGCTGAGCCGCCCGGCGATGTATTCATAGGAGAGACCGTGAAACCCGTAGCGGCGCAAGCCTTGCCCTTCATACTGGCGCGGAAGGGCGAAGCGCCGCACGAGCGGATCGATCGTCTGGTGGAAAGCGGTGTCGAAACAGCCAACCTGTGGCAAGTCCGGTTGCAAGGCAGCTATCGCGCGGACCGGCGCGAGACTGCGAGGCTGATGCAGCGGAGCAAGCGGCGTCAACCTGTCGATGGCGTCGATGATGTCTGGGGTAAGACGGACAGGTTCGATGAATTCGCTTCCGCCATGCACGACGCGATGGCCGGCGCAGAGCAGGTTTCTTTCGCCAATTTCGCTCTGCACCCAATTCAGCATCTCGCCTATGGCCGCATCACGCGACTTGTCGGCGGCGAGCTGCCGCTCGCACTGCACCGTTCCGTTGGCCGCTTTTGCGCGGAGTGTGGGTGTGTCGCCCAAGTCCAACGTGCCGCGTGAAACGAGCTGCAGATCCTGCGACGAGGCAATATCGTAAAGCGCGAACTTTATGCTGGACGAACCGGCATTCAGCGCCAGGATCGACCGGCGGGTCATCGGCGCGCCTTTGCCGCGCTTTTGCCGGGCCAGCTCCATTCCTGGATTTCGGGCATGTCTTCGCCGTGCTCGCGGACATAGGCCCTGTGCTTCACCAGCCGGTCGTGGAGTTCGCCCGCAAGCCCTTCGGCCCTTTCGGCCAGTCCCGGCACGCGTTCGATGGCGGCGAGCGCGAGGTGGTAGCGATCGAGTTCATTGAGCACCACCATGTCGAACGGCGTCGTCGTGGTGCCCTCCTCGCGGAAGCCATGCACATGCATGTTGTCATGGTTGGCGCGACGGTAGGTCAGGCGATGAATGAGATAGGGATAGCCGTGATAGGCGAAGATGACAGGCCGTGTCTTCGTGAACAACGCGTCGAAGTCTCCATCGGCAAGGCCGTGCGGGTGCACCGTGTTCGACTGCAGCGTCATCAGGTCGACAACATTGACGACGCGGATTTTCAGGTCGGGGATTGCGGAGCGCAGAATGTCGGTCGCAGCAAGTGTCTCTAGCGTCGGCACATCGCAGGCGCAGGCCATGACCACATCGGGCTCCTCGCCCTGAGCAACCGTACCGGCCCATTCCCAGATGCCCGCCCCCGCCTTGCAATGCGCTTCGGCTTCTTCAATGGACAGCCATTGCGGTGCCGGCTGCTTGCCGGCGGCAATGACATTGATGCGGTTATAGGTTCTCAGGCAATGATCGGTGATCCACAGCAGGGTGTTGGCGTCCGGCGGAAAATAGAGCCTTACCGTATCGGCCTTCTTGTTGGCGACCAGATCGGCAAAGCCCGGATCCTGATGGCTGAAACCATTGTGGTCCTGCCGCCAGACATGGGAGGTCAAAAGGTAATTGAGCGAGGCGATCGGCTTGCGCCAGGCAAGCTCGCCGGAGGTCTTCAGCCATTTGGCATGCTGGTTGACCATCGAATCGACAATGTGGATGAAGGCTTCATAGCAGGAGAACAGGCCGTGCCGGCCGGTGAGCAGATAGCCTTCGAGCCAACCTTGGCAGAGATGCTCGCTGAGCACCTCCATGACACGTCCGTCACGGGAAAGATGGACGTCATAGGGTTCGATGCACTGCATCCAGATACGATCGGTAACTTCGAACACCTCATCGAGGCGGTTGGATGACGTCTCGTCCGGCCCCATCAGGCGAAAATTCCGCGCCTCGGCATTGAGGCGGAACACCTCGCGAAGATAGCTTCCGCAAATCCGCGTCGCTTCAGCGATGACGCCACCTGGACGCGGCACTTCCAGCGCCAGGCTTTTCCAGTCTGGAAGCACAAGATCGCGCTTCAGCAGTCCGCCATTTGCGTACGGGCTTGCGCCCATGCGCTTTGTCCCTGTTGGGGCAAGTGCCGCGAGTTCCGGCAACAGATGCCCGCTTTCATCGAACAGCTCTCCCGGTTCGTAGCTTCGCATCCAATTTTCGAGGATCTTGCGGTGGTCCTCATTTCCGCGTGCGTTCGACACCGGCACTTGATGCGAGCGCCAGAAACCTTCGACCTTCTCGCCATCGACCTCCTTCGGCCCGGTCCAGCCCTTGGGACTGCGCAGCACGATCATTGGCCATTGCGGGCGTTGACCATGCCATCCCGGAGCCCGTGCCTGCTCCTGAATTGAACGGATGCGATCGAGCACCGTGTCGAGCGTCGCGGCCATCGACTGGTGCATGGCAAGCGGCTCGTGGCCCTCGACGAAGAACGGTTCGTAGCCATAGCCGGCGAAAAGGTCTCGCAATTCCTGGTCGTCCATGCGGCCGAGGATCGTTGGGCTGGCGATCTTGTAGCCGTTGAGATGCAGAATCGGCAGGACTGCGCCGTCCGACATCGGGTTCAGGAATTTGTTGGAATGCCATGCCGCCGCGAGCGGACCGGTCTCGGCTTCGCCGTCACCAACGACGCAGGCAACCACCAGGTCCGGATTGTCGAAGGCCGCACCGAAGGCATGGACCAAGGCATATCCCAGTTCACCGCCCTCATGGATTGAGCCGGGCGTCTCGGGCGCGGCATGGCTTGGCACGCCGCCGGGGAAGGAAAACTGCCGGAACAGTTTCCTGAGGCCGTCTTCGCCCTGCCCGATATCGGGATAGATCTCGCTATAGGTGCCCTCGAGCCAGGTGTTGGCAACCATTGCGGGACCGCCATGGCCCGGGCCGCAGATAAACAGAACATTAAGGTCGCTTTCGCGGATAACGCGGTTCAGATGCAGGTAGAGAAAATTCAGCCCCGGCGTCGTGCCCCAATGGCCAAGCAGCCGCGGCTTGACATGTTCGGCCTTCAACGGTTCGCGCAACAGCGGATTGTCGAGCAGGTAGATCTGGCCGACCGAGATATAATTCGCGGCGCGCCAGTAACGGTCCAAGAGGTCGATCCGTTCGTGGCCGATAGCCTGCGGCGTCGCGGCTGCCTTGTCGTTCATCGACATCTCCAGCTTCGGTTCGCTGGTGATAACTGGGGCATCTTTGCGCTTGAGCAACCCCCGACTGCCGCCGTCCGGGGCGGCGTCGCGACCCGCGCAGCCAAGAGACCGGACGCTATCCCGGCGGGCACACGGCTCTGTCCGCAGATAGTCGGGAACCTTGAAGTCTTCTGGCGGTTAGAAACTGGAATCGCGAAGGCAGGCTCAAGGCAGGTACCGCGAAGGATCGCCTCGAAGCGTTGCACCAAAGGGGAGCTAAAAGATGCTCGATCTTCCTCGTGCCCGTGATCGAATGGTCAAAATCCATGTCGGCCGGCGCGGCATCCATGACCGTGAGATTCTGCAGGCTATGCGCGAAGTTCCACGCGAGGCCTTCGTCGAACCCGGCTTCGAGGAATTTGCTTATGAAGACACGCCGCTGCCGATCGCCGACAGCCAGACCATATCGCAACCCTACATTGTCGCGTTCATGATCGAGATGGCGGATGTCAAACCGGGTGACCATGTGCTCGAAATTGGCACCGGCTCGGGGTACGCCGCCGCGGTGATGAGCCGGATCGTCGAACAGGTCTACACGATAGAGCGTCATCCCGGTTTGGCCGGAACCGCGAAGCGGCGGTTTGAAAAACTCGGCTACCAAAACATCGAGGTTCGGACAGGCGATGGCACCAAGGGCTGGCCGCAGGCGGCGCCGTTCGATGCCATCGTGGTGACAGCCAGCGGTCCCGGCGCACCGCTCGCCCTTCAGGAGCAACTCGATGTCGGCGGCAGGCTCGTCATTCCGGTCGGCGACGACCCGGATTTGCAACGTCTGCTCAAAGTCACCCGGACAGGCGCCGCAACCTATAGCGAGGAGGATTTCGGCGGTGTGCGCTTCGTCCCTCTGATCGGCGAGCAGGGTTGGTCGGAAGACGGCACGGTCACCAAAGTCGGCCGTCCGCTTCGACATCCGCATCCGATCAGCCTCCCTGATATGATCGCGGCCGCGGCCGAACCCCTGCCCGATTTCGACGATCCGGCCTTCGGCGCATTGTTCGATCGGTTCGCCGACCGGCGCATTCTTCTGCTTGGCGAGGCAAGCCATGGCACGGCCGAATTCTACAGGGCGCGCGCGGCAATCACCCGCAGGCTCATCGAACGCCACGGCTTCACCATCGTCGCGGTCGAAGCGGACTGGCCCGACGCGGCGGCGATCGACCGCTACGTTCGCCATCGTCGGCCGCGAACCGGCACTGGTGCGCCATTCCAGCGATTTCCGACGTGGATGTGGCGCAACACCGATGTCGCGGCCTTCACCGACTGGATGCGCCGTCACAACGAGAAGCTAGAGCCTTCGGAGCAAGCAGGGTTCTACGGCCTCGACATCTACAATATGAGCGGTTCCATCGGCGCGGTCCTCGACTATCTCGACCGGGTCGATCCCCAGGCAGCCAAGATCGCGCGCGAACGCTATGGCTGCCTGACGCCCTGGCAACACGAACCGTCCACCTACGGCCGCGCGGTGCTCACCGCCGGCTATCAAAAATGCGAAAAAGCGGTGCTGGAACAATGCCGGGACTTGCTCGCCAAACAGCTCGAATATGCAAAAAGGGACGGCACCGACTTTCTCGATGCCAGTCAGAATGCCCGGCTGATCGCGTCCGCCGAACACTATTACCGGACCATTTACTATGGCGGTGCGGAGTCCTGGAACCTGCGCGACACGCACATGTTCGAAACGTTGGAACATTTGCTGCATGCCGGCGGCCCCAACGCCAAGGCCGTGGTGTGGGCGCACAATTCCCATATCGGCGATGCCCGCTTTACCGAGATGGGCGTCGTCAGGGACGAACTGAACATCGGCCAACTCTGCCGGCAGCGTTTCGGGGATGAGGCAGCGCTGATCGGTATGGGCACGCATTCCGGCACTGTAGCGGCCGCCAGCAACTGGGATGGCAAAATGGAGGTGAAGCAAATTCGCGCGTCGCACGCCGACAGCTACGAACGGCTTTGCCACGATTCCCTTGTGTCGCGGTTCCTGCTCGACCTCGGGCGCGACACAACGCTGCGTGAGCGGTTGCTGGAACGCAGGCTGGAGCGATTTATCGGCGTGATCTACCGGCCGGAAACCGAGCTGGGCAGCCACTATGCGGACGCTTCCCTGCCCCGGCAGTTCGACGCGTTCGTATGGTTCGACAAAACCGCGGCAGTGACGCCGCTTGGCCCGGAGCATGCAAGAACCGGCGTTCCCGACACCTATCCATTCGGGCTTTAGGCGGCGCGCGGCGAACCAATGAAGAAGCCGAGGCGTGGAACCGGAACGAATTATCCGGTCTGCGATTTCAAAACTGCAATCCCCGTCGAAGGAGTTTTCTCATGACCGGAACCAAACATCCGAAATGGAAAAAACCGAGCGATGCCGACTTGGCGAACAATCCTGGTATCGGGACTTCCAAGGGAACGATCAAGGAAGGCGAAGAGTTCGAGCTTGAAGGCGAGAACACGGTCGAAGGTGACGTCGAAAACGACACGACCGCCGCTGGCGGAATCGATCCAAGACAAAAGATGCGGACCAACAAATAGCTGCCCTGCGCGTCACTGGGATCAACTTCGCCCGAGGAGTGAACCATGCCACTTGCCCTTAGCAGTGCCGCCTTTGCCGAAGGCGGACAAATTCCCGAAAGATACACACGAGACGGCAAAAACGTATCGCCGCCGCTGAAATGGTCTGGAGTGCCAGATGAAGCAAAGAGCCTTGTTCTCGTCGTTCAGGATCCTGACGCGCCGAGCGGAACGTTTGGTCATTGGGCGGTGTTCAACATCTCCCCGGACACAAGGGAACTTCCCGAGGCCGAAAGCGGCAAGCCGGGTCCGGGCGCCCTCAGGCAAGCAACGAATGATTTTGGCAACGCCTATTACGACGGCCCTGAGCCGCCGGTCGGACATGGCGTTCACCATTACCATTTCCGGCTGGCCGCGCTCGACATCCCGAGCCTTGCCATTCCAGCCAGCGTGGGCATCGAGCGCATCTGGCGGGAGGCGCAGAAACATTCGCTTGAGCAGGCTGAACTCATCGGAACCTACGAGCGCAATTCGTAAGTTAATGACCAGGGGCGACCGAGGTGGCCTGCTGCGCGGAACGGTTCTCCTCCTCGCCGGTTGTCTGGGAAAGGAGATGGCGCCATGTTTGGAGATATCATGTGGTTGGTCGTCGTTGCCGGCGGCCCATTGCTGCTGATCGTGCTGATGGCCTATGCCGTTATCGCACGCCGTCGGCGTGGACCCGCCGAACGAAGGGAGAGCGACCGAGCGACCGAGCGGCTATACCAGGACAAGCGTTGATCCGCATCGGCGAGACCTCCGATTGGCAAGACATCCAATCGGCAAGACATCCAATCGGCAAGACAGGGGATCGTATGCCGCACCGAAGCGACGACGATCCCCAACTACGGTCAGCGCATTATCCTTTGCCGCAACCACGCAAAGAACCTGCCGCTGATGGCTGAGCGGACCCGCGTCGCAGCCCAGCGCGCTTTCATGGTTGAGCCGACGTGGCAATCGCAGACGATGTCGTGCAACTGCCAGTCGTTCAACTCGAAAAAGCGCTTTGCCTCACCATATGTGTCGTCTTTCAAACCCGATGCGCGCAGCACTGGATCTTCGAAGGCAACCGAAATTGCCGTACCCTCGCCCCGCATCATCGCACGTGCTTCAGGGTGCAAATGTTCAGTGCCTGCAAAGGCCCCAAGGCATCGCTCGGGATTACGCTCCAGCAGTTCAGCCCAGCGCTCTACGCGCTGATTTCGTGTCATTGCGGAATAGGCAGCCGACGATTCAATCTTGGCGACGGCATGCAGTTGGTCGAGTGTTTGATGTTTCATGGCCAGCTCCTGTTGAGGCAGCGAAGCGCCCACGCCTTCAAGGGAATTACCGCGCGTTAATGCTTCGACAAGAGCGCCAGGCTGGAGAATTCGACACAACCGGATTGGGCCGGCGGGATCATAAACACGCCGGCTGCGTTCATCGACGGGGCTGCTTGTGACAAGCCACTGATCCGCGACGGGATGCATCCATGTTCATCCAGCCAATCGACTATTTCCTTGCCGTCTGGTTCGCTCTTGCCGCCGCCTCGACGCTTTATGTCGGCTTCGATCAATACCGCAACAATCCCGAACCGGTGGTGATGAAATGGGGTTTCATCCTGGTGACTATATGGGTCCATTGGGGCTGCTGCTTTATGTGCTTGCAGACAAGGAGCCACGGCCGGGCGAGCATGAAGACTTTACCAGGCCGCTGTGGAAACAGGGGGTCGGTTCGACCATCCACTGCGTTGCCGGCGATGCGACCGGCATCATTCTCGCCGCAGTCATCACGGCAACGCTTGGCTTGCCGATGTGGCTCGACCTCATCGTCGAATATCTGGCGGGCTTTGCCTTCGGCCTGTTCATCTTCCAATCGCTGTTCATGAAATCGATGATGGGCGGCACCTACCGGGAGAACGTGCGCAAGAGCTTCCTGCCCGAGTTCATCTCGATGAATTTCATGATGGCCGGCATGGCACCCGTCATGAGCTTTCTGATGATGGGGCGCGACATGCGCGCCATGGAGCCGAACGAGCTTTTGTTCTGGGGCGTGATGTCGATCGGCGTCATCGCTGGCTTCACGCTCGCCTATCCGGCCAATGTCTGGCTGGTCGCGCGCGGGCTGAAGCACGGATTGATGACGCAGCGCCCGCAGGCGAACGAAACGAGCAGTGGAGAGCCGACCGCCCACCAACAGCATGCTATGCATCACCCCAACGCCGGCGACGGCCGACGAAGCCGCAACACCTCCCATAAGTCCAAACGCAGCGGCCACCAGATGGAGACGGACGCTACCACGCCGCAGATTGCGGCCCTCGGTATTGTGTCGGTGTTGGCGCTGGCGATCGGCATGGCCGCGCCGGCCAACTGGCTGAACCTGACGCTTTCGGCGCGTGACGTCGGCGGCGCGATCATGCCGCAAGGCATGATCATGGGTCGCGACACGCCGGCGGAGGCCATGCGTGACATGGCTGCAACCGATCCGCGTCGCGTTACCTCGTCCTATGCTCTTGCCGCCAAGGGCGACCAGGAACTGCCATTCCGCCTGGAGAACGGCGTCAAGGTGTTCGAGCTCAGACCATCGGTGGTCCGCTGGCAGATCCTGCCCAACGTCGCGGTCGACGCCTATGCCTACAATGGCCAGATTCCCGGTCCGCGCATCCACATTCGCCAGGGCGATAAGGTTCGCATCGACGTCACCAACGACCTGCCCGAAGAAACCACGGTGCATTGGCACGGCATGATTCTGCCGAACCAGATGGATGGGCCTGCCGAGATCACCCAGCCGCCGATCGAACCTGGACAATCCTATTCCTATGCATTCACCGCGACCCAGCACGGGACCTATTTCTATCATCCGCATGCCAAGCCGGACCGCACCCAGGCGCTGGGGCTTTATGGGGCGCTGATCATCGATCCCGCCAATCCTGCCGACGAGGTTCCGGCTGACCACGACTATGTCATCGAACTTCAGGAATGGCTGGTGCGTGATGGGCTGACCTACCCCTCAATGCCAATGGAAGGCGGCATGCCGAACTTCTTCACCATCAACGGTAAGGCCTATCCCGCAACCGACACCATTCCTATGAAGGTGGGCGAGACGCTGAAGGTGCGTTTCATCGGCACCAACAACGGCTTCGTCCATCCAATGCATATCCATGGCGGACCCTTCGAGGTCGTCGCCCGTGACGGTGAGACGCTTTCTCCCTCGGCACGCTTCCTGGCCGATACCATCAATGTCGGACCGGGACAGCGCTATGACGTCGTGTGGAAGGCGCTGCGTCCCGGCAAGTGGCTCATTCACTGCCACATCCCGCATCACACGACGAACAACAATGTCGAGGAGAAGGGCGGCGGCGGGTTGATGGTCGTCATCGACGTCGGCTAGATCTGCCAACCCCTGTGGATTTACCGATGTTATTCGGAGGCCGCGTTGTTGCGCGCTACTTCTTGATAATGGTTCCGTTGCGCAAGTCGAATGCTTCGGTACCGCGAGCCTGACGGTAGAAATCGTCCTGCAATTCGCCCCACTCGCCGAGAAAGGCGCCGCAATTGCTGCAATGAATTGGCGTCGATTCCTCCGCGTTGTCGGGAATGTCCATTTGGATAGTCCCACAAGCCTTGCAATCGAGTTTGTCGTCCAACCGTCGTCCCATTTCCCAATGATTGCGCATTTTCGGCCATGAGCCAATTGTCGATTTCGTACCAAATCGCTTCAACCGCCGGTGAGTCCTCCAGCCATGGCTCATCGGTCAATCGCGAGAGTCAAAAAGGACGGCCAGCCCCAGTTCCCGTGCCAGCTCGACGATCGTCTCCATCAACTCATCGTCTGTGTCCTGCAAATAAGGCGCGTCCCTGCGAGCGGCCTCTATCGCCGCTTTGACCGAAACAATGTCGCCGTATCGCGCACTTCGAAGCTCCTCTGCCAGAAACGCCTTGGCGGTACCGACAGGTCTTATTGCCCATCTGGCGATGCTCATGCGGCTCCCTCCCATGGTCACCTCTGCTTGATTTTGATCCTGTCCAAGGTGCAGATCAATCGATGGTACGATTCCGTACGAAACCGCCCAACCGGTTGGGAGACAGCCGTGTGACGGACGCCCTGGCCAAGGTTTTCGGCGTCTCTCTGGGGTGAGTTGGGACGAAATCGCCCGGCGGGACCAGCCCCGCGGGAACCATCGCTCAGCATGGGGGTTTCTTCAAAATCTCCTCGAGGATGCAAGGAGCGACCATGCGCATGTTGACGATAGCTCTCGCACTTTCCGGGGCGGTCATCATTCAGCCCGTCTACGCCCAAACTGTTGGCCCGCAGCCTCCCCAGGTGACGCCACCGCAGGGCGAAGTGCAACCGGAGCTGGCGCTGCCAGATCCAGGCTCTGCTGATTTGAATTTCACCGGCGTTGCCATTATCGCCGTCGAGGATTTGCCTGACGAAATCAAGGCGCAGGCGGATGCCGTGATCAATCAAACCAGCGCCGAAGATTTGCTTCGCCTGCAAAACTCAGTCGATGCTTCGCCTCAGGCGACATCGGCTTTGAGGGCGAATGGGCTCAATTCCTCGCAGGTTGTCGCTGCAAACATAGATGGCGATGGCACGCTGACCCTGATCATCCAGACGACGACTTGAGGCGCCGAAGCAACCATTCAACTTTGCCGATCTGCAGGCGATGGGCTTTCTGTCTCGAGGTTGCGCACTTGCCCCGCGATAAAGAAGCTCCCCTTCGTCTATGCGTGGACGGGAGGCTCTTCATTCTCGTCGGGATTGGGCAGCGGGGTCTCGTCCGGGAGCCTTTCCGGTTCGGGTTCCTCGATCGGCTGGGGCTTCCGTGTTGGAGGCGGCACGGGCACATCGCGATTTGGGTCTGGCTGTCTTGGCTGTGGCATCTAACTATCTCCGTTCAGTCGGAACAACTCGTGCGCCGTGGCATGGTTCCTGGCAGAATCCAGCCATCGAGATCGTTACGCCCTCAGGGCACGCGCATGTTGGTCCGCCCAGGTGCCGGCCCAAAAGTTTGCAGATCGTTCGGAACCGGTCGGATTTTCGAGCCGTTGTCATCGACAGGGATCAAGGAGAAGCGCGATGAAGGACAAGCAAGGAAATATCGACCATACATTGCCGCAGGTCGCCATCGACGATCAGCAGGTGCGACAACTGGCGGCCACGACCGATTTGCCGTCCAGGCAGGCTCGCGAACTGGTGCGCCGTCACGGCAACGATCCCCGGAAGCTGGAAGAGTTGGCGAAGTCGATCAACGCCACCAATTGAGTTCAGGCCAATGGGCACCACGGCGCATGCCGCTGGCGTCAGATTTCGAGCAAGGCGTAGGGGCGGCCGCTTGGCTTGGTCACATGCATGGCGACGTTGTAGACCTTGGCTCCGCCAGGCGTTTGACCTTCGTAAGAACCGCGATGTGCATGACCGTGCACGACAGCACTAACCTGGAATCGATCGATCGTCTCCGCCAGGCGTGAAGAGCCCAAAAATGGAAATATCTCCGGCGGTTCTCCCGCGACTGTGTCGGCAATCGGCGCATAGTGGAGGATCACCAGCGTGCGCTTCGCCCGCACCTGGCGCATCGCGTTTTCAAGTCGCATTGCCTCGTTCACGCTTTCGGCGACCATCGTCTTGATGGCCGGTTCACCGAATGAGCCGAGCATGCGTGACCCGAAGCCGCCTATGAATCCCTTCACGCCGACAAAACCCACCTCTTCGATTTCGACTGCCTGCCCGTCGAGGAGATGAACATGCGCCTGGCGCAGGATGTTCGTGACGTCTTCCACCGCACCAGACTCGTAGTCATGATTGCCGAGCACCGCCACGACCGGGATCGAGCAGTTGCGCAGATCCTCGGCCAGCATCTCCGCTTCACGAGGCTTGCCGAGATTGGTCAGATCTCCCGTGAGAACGAGAATGTCCGCTTCGCTCGAAATTTCGCCGAAGAGGTTTCGATACGAGGTTTGCGCATCTTCCCGCACATGGAGATCCCCGACCGCGGCAACTTTGAGCGCGCGTGCGCCGTCCTTGGGCCCGCTGCTCTTGACGGGATCAGCCATCACGGAATTCTCCCACACCACCGACGCCGGCGAAGCCCCATTCCTTGACGTCGATTTCGTAATCGGTTTGCGAAAGCAGCCGCCCACGGCAGATCTTCATCCTTGGAGACGGCAACTGCCGTTGCTTGGCGAGGCGGTCGAGCAATTCATCGAGCAGCCACGCCGGGATATGATCGCGCTCGCTCGGATAGATCCATCTGAAATTGATAAGCTGCATCAACAGAACCTCCCAATGAACCTCCAGATAAGAAAGCAGCCGGTGCCAATCGATCTGATCGCCCGCCTTGAGAATCGTATGAGCGATATCGGCGCCATCGTGTCGCCCTCTGTCCTGGATAAAGCATTTGGACCAGATGAGTTCGGTCGGGCCGATGATCCGAACCCTGCTGCCCAACAGCTCTGTTTGGCGGGCGTGTTCCAGCCACAGGTCGCCAACAGGCACCGTGCCGTTGGCCGAGCCGAATATGACGTCGAAGAAATGCGTGCCCTTGAACACCTTGCCGAGCCACCGGTCATCCTCGATTTCGACGGCATATCCAAGCTGCTTGAAATGGGCGAGGATCCGCGCGTAATCGCCTGCCTTGCAGAAAATATCGAGGTCCTTGGTCTGGCGGGTGACACCCGTATAAGCGCTTACCGCGTAAGTCCCGGCGACCAGAAAGGGTATGTCGGTGGCGGTAAGCTCGCGGATTGCTTCCGTGTAAAATACCTCCGCCTCGGCATTTTTGAGCGTCGGCGCCGCTTTTGCATCGATCTTGGGAAGCGAGACCAGAACGTTTTCAGGCAATGGACCATTGGTCATGAAACGATGACTCCGAATCCGGCAACCGGTAGTCGCCCGCTGTGGTAACAACGTGAACCTCGCCTGGTTCCGCTACCAGGCGACCAGCCAAGGTTCATTCTCGTCACGCACTGGAAATTTCGGGATCGCGCCTGCCGATCCAAACCGCCAACGTCCTCGTCGGCAGCGCAATGTCGCCTCGAGATCGGCCCATGCCACCGCCAATGTCCCATTGGCCCAAATTTGAAACACCAGGTGGGTGATCGATCTCGATTGTTTTAGAGTTTATTGGGCTTACCCAATCGGCCCACAAAGCTGAAGCCGAGGCGCTTGACTTAGACGCAACCGATTGGCGTGCGCTAAGCCATCATCAGGATCCATCAAGCCATGACACCCTCGCCTCCCTTTCTCGGCTTTCCCGATCGCCTGACAGATGGTCACATGCCCCGCGCAGTGATCTTCGGAGCCGGTCACGGCAGCACTTATCCCGGCAAGGACAGCCGCGGCCATGCCTTGGCGGCGGATGCCATCCGAACTGCGAGCCAGGACGATGCCGCGCTCGTCGAGCACTGGGATTTCGATCTCGGTGGCCCGCTGTTCGACGGCAAGCCGGCCTCTTGCATCGACGTCGGCGATATCTTGACCACCATGCATGACAATGCCGGCAACAGGGTCAGGATCGAGGCAAAGACGCGCGAAATCCTGGTATTGCCGGCCGTGCCGATCCTGATCGGCGGCGACTGTTCCATGACCATTCCCTTCCTCTCCGGCTTTGCGGAGCACGGGCCGGTCTGGGTCCTGCAGATTGACGCCCATATCGACTGGCGCGACGAGGTGCATGGCGAACGCTACGGCTATTCGAGCCCGATGCGCAGGGCGAGCGAGATGCCGCATGTCGGAGGCATGGTGCAAGTCGGCCTGCGCAGCGTCGGCAGCGCACGCATCACCGAGATCGAAGCGGCACGGCGCTATGGCAGCCGCTTCGTGACCGCCCGCGAGGTTCACGCTCAGGGCGTCGAAGCCGCGCTCCGGCATATTCCGGAAGGCGCGCGGGTTGTCGTCACCCTCGACTGCGACAGCCTTGATCCAAGCATCATGCCGGGCGTGGCGGCGCGTACACCCGGCGGCCTCACCTACATGGAGGTGATCGACCTGATCGCCGGCCTCGGCAGACGGGCCCGGATCGCAGGGTTCGACCTTGTCGAGTTCTATCCTCCGGCTGACATTGACGACCTGTCAGCGCTGACCGCCGCGCGCCTTCTCGTCAATGTGGTCGGCACCGTCGTCCGGCAGGTTTGACGTCAAAATCCTGCTCTCCGCCGCAGACCTGCCCAAAAGCGCGTGAGCGAGCTTGCGGTTGAAATGCCCTTTTCCACACCTGGGTATTCGATCCTGCCTTGTCCGACCGGCTCGTCGCTCCAGACCAAGTTGAAAGCAATGCCCTTGAGCCCAAGCTCCCCGATCCGGCGTACGATCGTCTCCTGCAGATAGATATCGGATATTCGCACCCCGTCCGCACGCTCGGGCAGCTTGAATATCTCGGTACCGCCGATTGCGTCCGCTCGAAGGACGAGGCTTTCGATCACCATTATGCCGCCATCGTCAAAGCGAACGATCTTTGAACGTTCCTCGTCCAGCGCATCGATCACGGTGGTGACATTGCAGAGCGATATTGGCTCGTCAGCACGAAGCGGCAGGAATTCACCGTACGGTTCGAGGGTTGGCCGAAGCAACTTCAACGCCCTCGCCCGCAGGATGAGCACATGCTCGCCAAGCCATGGAAAATCTGAATATTGCCGGAACGTACCGTCGTCGTGTTCGCGCAGGATCTCCATCCCGGGCGGATGCCATTGTGTCTGCTTCCGGCCGCAGAGCGTCGAAACAACTGGTAGTCGTCCGCCTGTCGAGGAAGGACCCATTCCTGTCCTTCGACCACACTCAGGACATAGATATTCATCCGATCCCCCGCACATCATTGCCTTGGTAGACTCGGCCTGCTGCGCGGCTCTTCGCGCGCGTTCTCACCGCTGGTCCGCGACAGCCGTTTGCGGCACCGGCGGCAATTCGGGTGCATCCATCCCCTTGAAAGGGTCACGCCAGGCGTCGATGTCTTCAAGCCGACGGTACCAGCGGCTGACAGAGGAATAATCGTCGAGCGGCAATCTGGCGGCATCGTTGAACGGCAGAAAGGTCGCCATTCGAAAATCGGCATAGGAAACCGAATTCCCGACCAGCCACTGCCGCTCGGCAAGCACGGCGTCGAGTATTGCCGCGGCCGTATGGAATTGGTTTAGGCCCTCCTCCACCCGCTTCTGATCGATCGGGCCGATGCCGTACCGCTGTTTGGTCCCACGTTCGAAATGCACCGTGTCGCAAGCGAGTGCGAAGTGCTCCTTGCCCCAGCTGAGCCAACGGATCATCTCGGGTTCGTCATCGCCGGTGCGCCAGAAATCCGAATGCGCGTCGCGCGAGAGCCTGCAGGCTATGGCGTCTGCCTCCCAGAGGCTCTTTCCCTCATCATCCACAAGGATGGGCAGTGAGAGATTGGGATTTAACGGCCGATATTTCTCCGCCTGCCCCGGAGCGAAGGGCGAGGCGAATTCAAATTCGACTTTCGCGTCGAGATGGAGTGCCGCCGCGACCGCCAATCGAGGATTGGGATTGCGGCTGAAATACAGCTTCATAGGGCACTCCCGGCGTGACTGGATCTGCCGATCAGGAACGTCATAGCAGCCGTATCTGATAGCTCATCACGCGCTTTGCCCCCGGCGCGACCAGCATCAGGCCTGGTTTGTCGACAAAATCACCATCGAAATCCACCGGGCTTGCAAGGCCGTGCCAAGGTTCGATGCAAAGGAATGGCGCGCCGCCCGGCTTTGACCAGACGCCCAACTCCCGAACCCCTTGCCAGGACATCTCCAGAGCCGGGCCACGCTCGGCGGCATAACGCACGCTGGTGCTGGCGATCTGGTCCATGATCACCGCGTCCTCGTCGAACAACCGCTCAGAGAGCGGGAGTATGTTGCCTTCGACAGGCGTCGGCTGTGGCGTTTTCAGCAGCAGTCCGTCCTTAAGGCGGCGGATCGGCGCCGGCTCATCATCGGCAAAGATAAGCCGGTAATCCGCCTTGGCCAAATCCGGCTGCAAGGGCCAATTGAATGCCGGGTGCGCCCCGATCGATGCCGGCAGGAGCTCATCACCGGTGTTGGTGATGTCGAAAGTCACATCAAGCTGCTGGCGGACCAGCGTATAGGTCACTTCAAGCCGAAAGGCGAACGGATAGCGCGCCCAGGTGTCGGCGTCGTCAGTGAGCACCAGCGTGCAGGATCTCGCCCCCTTCTGCGTCCAGGCAAACGGCTTGTCGCGCCCAAACCCGTGCTGCGTCATTGGATAGGTCCGGCCGCGATGGCGCAGATGATCGCCCGCCAGCCGCCCCACGATCGGGAACAGCACCGGCGAGTGCCGCCGCCATTCTGGCCCCGCCTGCCACAGGAATTCAAATCCGTGCGCGTCTTGCAGCGAAATCAGTTCGGCACCCTGCGCGACGATGGTCGCCGAGATGCCGTCGCCATGAAGCGTTTGGCTGTCCTGTGCCACATTTCCTCGCGGGTCGTTGTTGAAGGCCGGCGCGGTCGGCAGACTAGCAAAAGCTCTTGGGGACTCAAGGTGTAGCCTGGTTCTGCAGGAACGAATTGTGGCCGGAGGATCTCCCACCGGCCACCTCTCCGCATCAAGAGCAATAACCCTCGCTCTTGCCCACAGCGAATAGTCGTTATTCGCGTTCGCCGGTAAAATTCAGCAGCAGCTGGAAGATGTTGATGAAGTTCAGATAGAGCGAGAAGGCGCCGAAGACGGCAAGTTTCTGGCGCGATTCCGCGTCGAAATTCTCGGCATACTGTTCTTTGATCGTCTGCGTATCCCAGGCGGTCAGGCCGATGAACACGGCGATGCCGATCACCGAGATGGCGAACTGCAGCGCGGTCGAGCCGAGGAAGATGTTGACGATGCTGGCGATCACAACGCCGATCAGGCCCATGATCAGGAACGACGAGAACTGGGTCAGGTCGCGCTTTGTCGTGTAGCCGTAGAGACTGGTGGCGCCGAACATGGTGGCGGCGATGAAGAAGGTGCGCGCGATGCTGGTTCCGGTGAAGACCAGGAACACGGAGGCGAGCGACAGGCCCATGACCGCGCAGAAGGCCCAGAACATCGCCTGGGCACTCGCCGCCGACATGGTCTGCATTTTGAACGAGAACAACATGACGAAGGCGAGCGGCGCCAGCATCACCACCCATTTCAGCGGGCTGGAGAAGATCGGCACGTAGAGCGCCGGCGTCGATGAGATCATGAAGGCGACGAGGCCGGTGACCACAAGGCCGACGCCCATGTAGTTGTAGACGCGCAGCATATGCTGGCGCAGGCCCTCGTCGAAGATGGCTCCGGTTTGCGCGCCGGCGCCGACGCGATATCCCAGATTGGGGGTGTTCATTTGCGTTCTCCTTTGTGGATCGATCAGTAAAGCGTCTTGGCAAGCGTCTCGGCGGCGCGGTCGAGGTCGTGAACCTCGCTTCGTCCGACCACCGCATAGGCGACATCGCCGATCTGGAAATAGGCCGACGAAATGTCGCCCGAGGGCGCTATCGTCGGCTTGACGACGTCGAAGGTTCCGGGCCGGATCGCAAACAGCGACACCAGCCCCATGTCTTTCGTCTCGACCGCCATCTCGACGCTCGGCCCAAAGCGCGACGGATAGATCTGCACGTCGCGCACCCTCCAATCCGTCGGCAGCGACGGCATGACGATGGCAGTGGCGGCGCGGATTTCGCCGGCGTTGTAATTGGGCGCTTCCGGCTGCGATGGCATGCTCTCGCGCACCAGCGTCGTCCTGTGGGCCTGCACCGCCTCGTCGACATAGGCGGGCGGCTGCGGCGAGGCGACGACCTTGGTCACCGACATCGGCCCGATGATGCCGTTTGCCAGCCAGCCGGCGGCGACGAAGCCGGCGACCGCCGCCGCGCGCTGCAACACGCCGAAGAGCCGGCCGCGGGCAAGCCCCCTCTCCAGCCGCCGCGCGGCATCGGCGGTCGCGGACCGCGCCATGCCTTTGGAGCCGGCCAAACCTGCGGAACCGGCAAGCGCCACGCGCAGTTCATCGCGGGTCCTGAGATCCGACATCACGCGCGCCGCCGCCTCCGGGCGAGCGGACAAGAATGCTTCGACCTCGATGCGGCGGGTGACGTCGACCTGATCGTCGACATAGGCGTCGAGGTCGATATCGGTCACGGGATCGACAGTTGCGGTCATGACGGGCCTCCAACGATCCTGAGATGGTTTTTTGCCTTCGCCGGCTCCTCCATCTCGCGCAGTGCGGCGCGCGCCCTGCCGATGCGTGACATCAGCGTGCCGAGCGGCACGCCGCTGGCATCGGCGGCCTGTTGATAAGAGAGGCCTTCGATGGCGACGAGGTGCAGCGCTGAACGCTGTTCTTCCGGCAGGCTGAAAAAAGCCTCGCGCACCTGCGCCAGGCGCACCGAATGTTCCTGTGGTGCCGGCGTGCTGCCGTCGGCCAGGTATCCAGCCTGTTCGACGCGCGACGCTTCGGACTTGCGGGACCGCATCTTGTCGATGAAGGTGTTGTGGACGATCGACAGCAGCCACGCGCGCAGGTTTCCGCCGGAGCGGAACGTGCTGCGCCGCTCATAGGCGCGCACCAGCGCGTCATGGACAAGATCCTCGGCGTCGGTGCTGTCGCGCGTCAGCGAGCGCGCATAGCGACGCAGCGAACCGAGCTGTCCTAGGATGTCAAAGCGTGGCATCGACGGTTTCATGTCCTGTTTACGGAGCATGTGGGGATTTTAATCCCTGCCCTGCCCATTTTTTCCCTTTGAGGACATCGTTCGCCTCTACCCTCGCCTCGCAGCATCGAGCGGCTATCCCTGGAACCGCATGATGAAGCCGAGAAATACAAGCTCCCGGAATCGTTGTGCGGGTGATTTCCATCGGTGCATCGACGGCAGGCATGGCGGCAGTGGGCCCAATGTGGCGACTGGAATGCAGTAGATCGTGCCTACTTCACACGCCTCTTCTCCAGCTTCCTCGCCAGCGTCCGGCGGTGCATGCCCAACCGTCGTGCTGTCTCGGAAATGTTGAAGTCGGCCTCCACCAGCATTTCGTGGATGCGCTCCCATTCGAGGTTCTTTATCGAGGTTGGTCGCTCGGCGAGCGGCACCGAAGCATTGCCCTCGACCTGGCCGAAAGCGGCTTCAATTTCGTCGGTGTTGGCGGGCTTGGCAAGATACTGGCAGGCGCCGAGCTTGATCGCCTCGACAGCGGTGGCGATGCTTGCAAAGCCGGTCAACACGACGATCCGCATTTCAGGATCGTGCTCGTGCAGCGCCCTGACGCATTCCAGGCCCGAGCCGCTGGCAAGCTTGAGATCGACGACGGCATATTGGAAGGCAACGGTGCCGATCAGCGCATGCACGCCGTCGACGCTCCGGCAGCTATGCGTTTCGTAGTCACGCCGTTCGAAAGACCGGCGCAGTGCGTTGGCAAAGGCGATGTCGTCCTCAACGATCAACAGCGTGCGTTTAGTCGGCATTGTGCCCTCGCGGAGACAGAGCAGCCAGCGGCAGATGCAACGTAACCGAAGCTCCCCCCTCGGTTCTATTTCTTACGGTGACGCTACCCCCCAGCTTGCGGATGACATTGACGACCAGAAACAGGCCGAGCCCGCTACCTGGCCGGTTTTTGGTCGACGTATAGGGCTTGCCGAATTCAGCAAGCATGGCTTCTTCAAATCCCGGTCCCGCGTCGACAACTTCGACGATAAGATCGTCAGCGTGGCGGCTGACGATCAACCCGACCCATAGAGGCGACGCTTCAAGTGCGTTGTCCAGTACATTGAACATCACCTGTTTGAGCGCAGGATCGGAGACGATCTCCTGGTTGGCGCCGAAACGCCTGGTGTATTCGAAACCTTGCGGCAGCCGTGTCGATTTCCATTCGGCCACCAGCTCCGCCAGGAAGGTGTCGACGGAGGTGCGAACCGTGCCTTCGCCGCGCAATTCGCCCGACGACATCAGGATTCCCGAAACGATCTTCTTGCAACGGTCCAACTGGCCCTGCATCTCCCGGATTTCCTGCGCCAGATCCGGATCGGCCTCGAGAGCCGGCATGCGCTGCCAGTCGTTGAGGATGACCGAAAGCGTGGCCAGCGGCGTGCCGAGCTCATGCGCGGCGCCAGAGGCGAGCAGGCCCATCCTGACGATGTGAGCCTCCTCCGCCGACTGCTGGCGCAAATCCGCAAGATGGGCGTCGCGGGTGCGAATGTTGTTCTGGACCCTGGTGATGAACAGCACCAGAAGCGTTGCCGCCAGGACGAAACAGATGAACATGCCTTGGATGTGCAAGCTGAACAGCCCGGCACCGTGTGCGGCGGGCAGGCTGATCTCACGGTAGAAAGTGGTCAGCGCGATGAAGCACGTGCTTGCAATGAGAACAAGGGCCCAGACCGACCATGTCTCCAGCAGCACCGCGCCCAGGATGACCTGGAGCAGGTAAAGCGAAATGAAGGGATTGGACGCGCCGCCGCTCAGGTAAAGCTGGACCGTCAACGCGGTGACGTCGAGCAGCAGCCCAAGAAACAGCTCGGTGTTGGTGATCGCGTCCTGGCTGCTGTGCCGGCGCAGGCTGGCGACATTGAGAGCGATCAGCAGCAGGATCACCACCGCCATCGGCACCAGCGGCAGGCCGATGCCAAGCGCGTAGCGGACGAACAGGATCGTCACGATCTGACCACCGACCGCGATCCAGCGCAGTTGGATCAGAAGCAGGAAATTCTGTTTGTTGGTCTTGTCGTGCAGAGTCATTGGGCCGGGAGGTCCCCAGCCCTGGCCAAGCAGGTCACTCAAGCGGGCGTCCGATCCAGGCGCTGGTTGAGCCTCAGCGCCAGCAACGTGCACAGCGCTCCCGACAACAGATAGGCGCCTGACGAGATCAGCCCGAAATGGGCGGACAGGAACAGGGCGACTATGGGGGCGAAGCCGGCGCCGAACAGCCAGGCGAGGTCCGAGGTCAGCGCAGCACCTGTATAGCGGTAGGTCTTTGAAAAGTTCGAGGCGAGTGCTCCTGAAGACTGGCCGAACGACAGGCCGAGCAGGACGAAGCCCAATACCATGAAGACGGACTCTCCGACGAAGCCGCCATCGAGCAGCTGTGGCGCGAAACCGCTGAAAACGGCGATGGCCACCGCCGAGCCTCCGAGCAAGGGCCAGCGCCCAACCCGGTCGGCGACGAAGCCCGAGATCGCGATTGCCGCCAGGCCGAAGAAGGCTCCGATCGTCTCGATGACCAGGAACCGGGCCGGTCCCTCGCGCGTGAACAGGAAAATCCAGGACAGAGGAAACACCGTCACCATGTGGAACAGGGCGAAGCTCGCCAGCGGCGCGAAGGCGCCGAGCACGACAGTGCGCCCTTCGGCGCGCAACGTCTCGCGGACGGAAGTCGGCTCCAGTTCCTGGCCTTCGAACAGTTTGGTGTATTCCGGCGTCACCACGATGCGCAGCCGTGCGAACAGGGCGACGACATTGATAGCGAAGGCGACGAAGAACGGGTAGCGCCAACCCCAGCTGAAGAAGTCTTCGGCCGACAGGTTGCCGACGAAATATGCAAACAGGGCGCTGGCAACGATGAGCCCGAGTGGTGCGCCCAGCTGCGGGATCATCGCATACCAGCCGCGGCGCTTTTCGGGCGCATTCAACGCCAGCAGCGAGGCAAGTCCATCCCATGTCCCGCCCAGCGCCAGTCCCTGACCGATCCGGAACATGGCCAGCAGCCAGGCCGAAGCCGGGCCGATCTGGTCGTAGCCGGGCACGAAGGCGATCGACACGGTCGAGGTCCCCAGCAGGAACAGCGCGATGGTGAGTTTGGCGCTGCGTCCGTAGGCGCGGTCGAGCGCGGTGAAGATCGCCGTCCCGATCGGCCGCGCGATGAAGGCAAGCGCGAAGATGGCGAAGGAGTAGAGCGTGCCGGTCAACGGGTCGGCATAAGGAAATACGAGCTTCGGAAAAACGATGACGGAAGCGATCGCGTAGACGAAGAAGTCGAAGAATTCCGACGTCCTGCCGATGATGACGCCAACGGCGATTTCGCCGGGCTTCACCTCATGATGCCGCGCGTTGATCCGTCTTGCGTCGGCTTCCATCTTCGAAGTTGGGCTCACAGCATTCTCCGTCGCCCCGCCGCGGTGTCATACGATCGCTTGCCATGTGCGCGGGCCAGATGCTTTGATGACGCCTGCCGCGTCATTGCGGCATTGGACAAATTGTCCAATGCCTTCATTGCCGCGGTGCGGCTAGCACTGGGGGGAACAACCGACAGGTCATACATTGAGCCGTCTCCGTACCCTTTTCCTGCTGCCCCTGCTGGCATCGCTCGGCTCCTGCAGCATGGTCGTCATGAACCCTGCCGGCGACGTCGCCGCGCAGCAGCGCGACCTGCTGATGGTGTCCACGGCACTGATGCTGATCGTCATCATACCGGTGATGGCTCTCACCATATTCTTTGCCTGGCGATACCGCCAGTCCAACCGCGAGGCGCGCTACGAGCCGGATTGGGACCACTCGACCCATCTCGAGCTCGTCATTTGGGCTGTGCCGCTTCTGATCATCATCTGCCTGGGCGCGGTGACGTGGATGGGGACGCATCTGCTCGACCCCTATCGGCCGATCGGACGTGTATCGGCCGGCAAGCCGCTGCCGCCGGACGTGCGCCCGCTTGAGGTCGAAGTCGTCGCGCTCGACTGGAAATGGCTGTTCATCTATCCGGAGTACGGCGTCGCCATGGTCAACGAACTGGCTGCGCCGGTCGACCGGCCGATCAGCTTTCGCATCACCTCCGCATCGGTGATGAACTCCTTCTACATTCCAGCACTGGCCGGCCAGATCTATGCGATGCCGGGTATGGAAACCAGGCTGCACGCCGTCATAAACAAGTCCGGCGACTATGAAGGGTTCTCCGCCAACTACAGCGGCGCCGGCTTCTCGGGAATGCGCTTCGCGTTCCACGGCCTAGACGATGCCGGTTTCCAGGCATGGATCGCGAAGGCAAAGGACGGCGGCGGCAAGCTCGACCGAAACGGCTATCTGGAGCTCGAACAGCCCAGCGAGAACCAACCCGTGCGCCACTATGCGGCGGTGGATGCCGATCTCTACAAGGCGATCCTCAACATGTGCGTCGAGCCCGGCAAGATGTGCATGAGCGAGATGTCGCAGATCGATGCCAAGGGCGGTCTGGGAATGGCCGGCATCCGCAACACCCTGCCGCTGCTGTATGACAAGTTCGCCCGGCGCGGCACGATATTCGGCCCTGCCCCATCCTATGTCGCCAGCATATGCACGACCGAAGAAGCACTGGCGGCTTCGAAGGCCGATCAATCCGTCACGCCGATGACCTCGACGCCGATAGTCGGCGCTGGTCTGCAACGGCCACCGCCCCTGTCGATCCGACTGCCGTCACCTTCCGCAACCGGCACGCTTCGGTCGCCCTTCAACTCCTGAGGCGCCACGCAAGACATGTTCGACAATCCTGCTCTTCTCAAGGCGATCTTCGGCCGGCTCACGCTCGAGTCGCTGCCGCTGCACGAACCCATCGTGGTCGCGACCTTCGTAGTCGTCGCGCTGGGCGGCATCGCCCTCGTCGGCGCGCTGACCTATTTCAAGCTCTGGGGCTATCTGTGGCGCGAATGGTTCACCAGCGTCGACCACAAGCGCATCGGTGTGATGTACATGGTGCTCGGCATCGTCATGCTGCTGCGCGGCTTCAGCGACGCCATCATGATGCGGCTCCAGCAGGCGATGGCCTTCGGCGGTTCGGAAGGCTACCTCAATTCGCATCACTACGACCAGATCTTCACCGCGCACGGCGTGATCATGATCTTCTTCGTGGCGATGCCGCTGGTGACGGGCCTGATGAATTTCGTCGTCCCGCTGCAGATCGGCGCGCGCGACGTGTCGTTTCCGTTCCTCAACAATTTCAGCTTCTGGATGACGGTCGGCGGCGCGGTCATCGTCATGATGTCGCTGTTCGTCGGCGAATTTGCCCGCACCGGCTGGCTTGCCTATCCGCCGCTGTCGGGTATCGGCTACAGTCCCGATGTCGGTGTCGATTATTATATCTGGGCCCTGCAAGTGGCGGGCGTCGGCACGCTGCTGTCGGGCGTGAACCTGGTCTGCACCATCGTCAAGATGCGCGCGCCAGGCATGACCATGATGAGAATGCCGATCTTCACCTGGACCGCGCTCTGCACCAATGTGCTCATCGTCGCCGCCTTCCCGGTGCTGACGGCGGTGCTGGCCCTGCTGGCTCTCGACCGTTATGTCGGCACCAACTTCTTCACGAACGACTTCGGCGGCAATCCGATGATGTACGTGAACCTGATCTGGATCTGGGGCCACCCCGAGGTCTACATCCTGATCCTGCCGGCCTTCGGCATATTTTCCGAAGTGACCTCGGCCTTCTGCGGCAAGCGGCTCTTCGGCTACACATCGATGGTCTATGCAACCATCGTCATCACCATCCTGTCCTACCTGGTCTGGCTGCATCACTTCTTCACCATGGGATCGGGAGCGAGCGTCAACTCGTTCTTCGGCATCACAACGATGATCATTTCGATCCCGACAGGCGCCAAGATATTCAACTGGTTGTTCACCATGTACCGCGGCCGCATCCGCTTCGAACTGCCGATGATGTGGACGGTCGCCTTCATGCTGACCTTCGTGGTCGGCGGCATGACCGGCGTGCTGCTCGCGGTTCCGCCAGCCGACTTCGTGCTCCACAACAGCCTGTTCCTGGTCGCGCATTTCCACAACGTCATCATCGGCGGCGTGCTGTTCGGCCTGTTTGCCGGCATCAGCTACTGGTTCCCCAAGGCATTCGGATTCCGGCTTGATCCGTTCTGGGGAAAGATGTCGTTCTGGTTCTGGGTGGTCGGCTTCTGGTTCGCCTTCATGCCGCTCTACATCCTCGGCTTGATGGGCGTAACGCGCCGGCTGCGCACCTTTGAGGATCCCTCGCTGCAGATCTGGTTCATCATCGCCGCCTTCGGCGCCTTCCTGATCCTGCTTGGCATCCTGTCCTTCCTCATCCAGATCTTCGTCAGCGTGCGCCGGCGCGAGCAGCTTCGCGACGATACCGGCGATCCGTGGGACGGGCGTACGCTCGAATGGGCGACGTCCTCGCCGCCGCCGGCCTACAATTTCGCCTTCACCCCGGTCGTCCATGATCTCGACACCTGGGCGGACATGAAGAAGCGCGGCTACCAGCGCCCTCTGACGGGCTTCCGTGACATCCACATGCCGCGCAACACCGGAGCCGGCGTCATCCTGGCCGGGTTGAGCGTGGTGCTTGCCATGGCGCTCATCTGGTACATTTGGTGGCTGGCGATCGTCAGCTTCGTCGCCCTGATCGGCTACGCCATCGCGCATACTTTCAACTACGACCGGGACTTCCACATTCCGTCCAGTGACGTCACCCGCGTCGAGGACGAGCGGACACGCCTGCTCGCAGCCACCAGCCAGGCGGGATAAGCACCATGGCACACGCCGACACGGTGATCGACGACACGGTCTTCCACCTGGAAGACGACCACGGCCATGCCGAGAGCGGCAGCAGCACCATGCTCGGCTTCTGGATCTATCTGATGAGCGACTGCCTCATCTTCGCGATGCTGTTCGCGGTCTACGGCGTGCTCGGTGGCAATTACGCGGCCGGACCCGCGCCGAAGGACCTGTTCGATCTTCCGCTGGTCGCGCTCAACACCACCATGCTGCTCCTGTCCTCCATCACTTACGGCTTCGCGATGCTGGAGATGGCGAAGGGAAGGGTGAAGCCCATGCAGGTGTGGCTGGTGATCACTGGCCTGTTCGGCCTCGCCTTTCTCAGCATCGAACTCTACGAATTCGCCCATTTCATCCACGAGGGGGCGACGCCGCAGCGCAGCGGCTTCCTGTCGTCGTTCTTCACGCTGGTCGGAACGCACGGCCTGCACGTCACCTTCGGCCTGGTCTGGCTGGTGGTGCTGATGGTGCAGGTCTCCAGGCACGGGCTGATCGCCGCGAACCAGCGGCGCCTGATGTGCCTGAGCATGTTCTGGCACTTCCTCGACGTCATCTGGATCGGCGTCTTCACCTTCGTTTATCTGATGGGAATGTTGCGATGAGCGCCGGGCACCAAACAGACACCAGCGACCAGAGCCACGCGCATCACGGCGTCGATCACGGCTCGCTGCGCGGCTATCTGACAGGCTTCGGCCTGTCCGTCGTGCTGACCGCCATTCCCTTCTGGCTGGTCATGACCAACGCGCTCGGCAATCAGATGGCGTCGGCGATTGCCATCATGGCCTTCGCCGTCGTGCAAATCATCGTCCACATGGTGTTCTTTCTGCATATGAACACCAGGTCGGAGAGCGGCTGGACCATGATGGCCCTGATCTTCACCCTCATCCTGGTGGTGATCGCGCTGACGGGCTCACTCTGGGTCATGTACCATCTGAACGTCAACATGATGCCCGGCCATGACATGAGTCAGATACCCTGAGAGAGGGACCTGGCTTTGGACGAACAGGCACGGACGATACCGCATTCGAATACAGGCGACGGCCAAAGCATTACGCGTTCACCATGGACGCTGTTGGTGCTTTGCCTTTGCGGGGCCATCGGCATCACCGGCTTTTCGGCGCTTGGTGTCTGGCAGCTGGAGCGCCGCGTCTGGAAACTCGACCTGATCGAGCGTGTCGACCAGCGTCTCAAGGCAGTACCTGTGGCCGCCCCGGCGCCTTCGGCCTGGCCAGCGATCAACGCCAGGGATGGCGAGTATCGCCAGCTTGCCGTCACGGGCCGGTTTCTCGGTGATCGCGAGACCCTGGTCCAGGCGGTCACCGATCTCGGCGGGGGCTTCTGGGTAATGTCGCCGTTCCGAGCGGATGATGGCTTCACGATTCTGGTGAACAGGGGCTTCGTGCCGACGGACAAGCGCGATCCGGCAACCCGCCTCGCAGGCAAGCCCTCGGGCGATCACACCGGAATTCACGGCCTGTTGCGCATCAGCGAACCGAAAGGCGGCTTCCTGCGTAACAACGATCCGGCCGCCAACCGCTGGTATTCGCGCGATGTGCAGGCGATCGCCACGACGCAAGGCCTCGGGCAGGTCGCTCCTTATTTCATCGATGCCGATGCCACGCCCAATCCGGGAGGGTGGCCGGTCGGCGGCTTGACGGTGGTTTCGTTCCACAACAACCATCTGGCCTATGCCCTGACATGGTTCGGGCTGGCCTTGATGGTGCTGAGCGCGGTCGCCTATCTGTTGCGGCAGGCTGTGAAAGACAGGCACGGTGGGGGCTGACCACTGGCCGTGGCAAAGCCGAAATTTGCGCACAGAAGCGCTCATGCCGACGCGGACGATGGCGTGGTGGCGCTGTTAATGCCGGCTGGTCATTTTCCCACGCGCATCAATGGGTTCCGCATCAAACCCCGTCCACATCACAGGAGCGTGCAGAGCAGGCTTCCCGGCACCCCCGTCTAGGGCTGGATCACCCAGCTAAAACCGCTGGCGAAACGTGACCGATTTGCGTATCACTCCGCCGCCATTGGAGCCGTATCGATGTTTGAAGCCCTGCAGCCCGCCCCCGCCGACAAGATCCTGGCCCTGATCGGCCTTTATCGCGCCGATCCGCGCCCCGACAAGGTCGACCTCGGCGTCGGCGTCTACAAGGATCGCGACGGCAAGACGCCGGTCATGCGCGCCGTGCGCGAAGCCGAAAAGCGGCTCTTGGAGGGTCAGGACACCAAGACCTATCTCGGCCTTGCCGGCGATACCGGCTTCAACACAGTGATGGCCAAGCTCGCCTTCGGTCCAGGCGCCGACATGACGCGCATCCGCGCCGCACAGGCGCCCGGCGGTTCCGGCGCGCTGCGGCTGGTGGCGGAACTGCTGAAGCGGACGCGCTCGGATGCAACCATCTGGCTATCGGATCCGACCTGGCCGAACCACATGCCGGTGATGCGCGCCGCCGGCCTGCAGATCCGTGAATATCCCTATTTCGATGCGGCCTCGGGCGCCGTTCGTTTCGACGACATGCTGGCCGCGTTGCGGACGGCAAAGAGCGGCGACGTCGTGTTGCTGCATGGCTGCTGCCACAACCCGACCGGCGCCAATCTGGATGCGGCACAGTGGGCAGCCGTTACCGATCTGGTCGTCGAGCGCGAGCTGCTGCCGTTTGTCGACATCGCCTATCAGGGCTTTGGCGATGGCCTTGAGGCCGATGCCCTCGGCTTGCGCCTGCTGGCGGCGAAAGTTCCGGAGATGGTGGTGGCGTCGAGCTGCTCGAAGAATTTCGCCGTCTACCGCGACCGCGTCGGCGCGGCGATGATCCTGGCCAGGGACGGCGCACAGGCGGATGTGGCGATGAGCCAGATGCTGTCGGCGGCGCGCGCCATGTATTCGATGCCGCCGGACCATGGTGCGGCGGCCGTGCGCATCGTGCTCGAAGACGCCACCTTGCGCGCCGACTGGGAAGCCGAGCTCGAAGAGATGCGGCTGCGCATGCTCAGGCTTCGGGTGCAATTCGCCGAAGCGTTGCGCCGGCAGTCCAATTCCGACCGCTTCGACTTCGTCGCCAGCCATCGCGGCATGTTCTCCCGCCTTGGCCTCACGGAAGCGCAGGTCGAGCGGCTGCGTGCCGAGCACGGCGTCTACATGGTCGGCGACAGCCGCATCAATGTCGCCGGCCTGCCCGAGGACGGCATGGACGAACTCGCCAAGGCGATCGTTTCGGTTCTTGATTGACGCGGCTCATCTGTGGACAAGGCTTCCGCGCCGGCTGACAGCGTTGGCCGCGCGGCCGGTCGCGGGATAGCATCCGACAGAAAACCGTTTCACACTTTTCCTGGAATAGCTCTAGATGACGCCATCGAAAGACATTTCGCGCCTGATCGAGATCATGGCGGCGCTGCGGGCGCCGAAGACTGGCTGCCCCTGGGACATCGAACAGGATTTCTCGACCATTGCGCCCTATACGATCGAGGAAGCCTATGAGGTGGCGGACGCCATCGCGCGCGGCGACCTCGACGATCTGCGCGACGAGCTCGGCGATCTTCTGCTGCAGGTCGTCTACCACGCGCAAATGGCCGAGGAAGCCGGTGAATTCGCCTTCTCTGACGTGGTGCAAGCCATCACGACGAAGATGATCCGCCGCCATCCGCATGTCTTTGGTGACGAGAAAGCCCGCAGCGCCGGCATGGCCAAGGGCATGTGGGAAAAGATCAAGGCCGAAGAGAAGGCGGAGAAGCGAAGCGCTCGCCTCGCCCGCGGTCTCGATCCCGAAGACAACGGCAAGGGGTTTTTGGACAGCGTGCCGGTCGCCCTGCCCGCGCTGACCCGGGCACTGAAACTTCAGGAGAAAGCCGCCCGCGTCGGCTTCGACTGGAGCGAGGCAGCGCCCATCCTCGACAAGATCGAGGAAGAGATCGGCGAGTTGCGCGAGGCACTGGCCAAAGGCGACACCGCCTCGATCAAAGACGAGTTCGGCGACATGCTGTTTGCCGTCGTCAATCTCGGCCGTCATCTCAAGCTCGATTCCGAAGCAGCGCTGAGCGGCACCAACGAAAAATTCCGCTCGCGTTTCCATTATGTCGAACAGGCACTGGGAAAAGCCGGAAACACGCTGGACAAGGCTGATCTGGCCGAGATGGAAGCGCTCTGGCAGGAAGCAAAGACCGCGAAGTAAGTTACATTAGCCGTTGTTTTTACGACGCAATCTGCTTTCGATCTCTTCGCGGGCGCTTTGCGTGGCCTTGAGCGAGATGGTGGCGCTGCCGTCATCATTGTCGCTTCGCGAAACGACATCGCCATTGCGGTAAAGCCAGTCGACAAGGCCGAACTGTGCCGGCTCGATCGTCACCGTCAGGTCTTCGAGCTCGCCCGCCATCCGCGTTTCGATGATTGCCTTCAGCGCATCGATGCCCTCGCCGGTGACAGCCGACACCGCAATCGGCGGCGCCTTGCTGGCATTGGCGCCGTCTGCAAGCAGCCGGGTCCGGTTGCCTTCGTCGAGCCGGTCGATCTTGTTCCACACTTCGATCACCCGCTTGGCGTCGCCGGCGTCAACACCGAGGTCGGCCAGGATACGCTCGACATCTTCGGCCTGGGCGGCCGTGTCCGGATCCGAAATGTCGCGCAGATGAAGCACGAGATCGGCCTCGACTACCTCTTCCAGGGTGGCGCGGAAAGCCGCGATCAGATGCGTCGGCAGGTCCGAGATGAAACCGACAGTGTCGGAGAGGATGATCGGCGTGCCATGTGGCAGGCGCACGCGGCGCAGCGTCGGATCGAGCGTAGCGAACAGCATGTCCTGCGCCAGCACGTCTGCTCCGGTCAGCCGGTTGAACAGCGTCGACTTGCCGGCGTTGGTATAGCCGACGATCGCCACCACCGGGAACGGCACCTTCCTGCGCTTGGCGCGGTGCAGGTCGCGCGTGCGCCGCACCGTTTCCAGCTCCTGCTTCAGCTTGATGATCTTTTCCTGCAACTGCCGCCGGTCGGATTCGATCTGCGTTTCGCCGGGGCCCCCGAGAAAGCCGGCGCCACCGCGCTGGCGCTCCAGATGGGTCCAACTGCGCACGAGGCGGCCCTTCTGGTAGTTGAGATGGGCGAGCTCGACCTGCAGCGTGCCTTCCTTGGTGCGCGCGCGCTCGCCGAAGATCTCGAGGATCAGCCCGGTGCGGTCCAGCACCTTGGCGTTCAGCTCTTTCTCGAGATTGCGCTGCTGCACCGGGGTCAGCGGATGGTCGACGACGACCACTTCCGCATGTCCCTCTTTGACGATTTCCGCGAACTCCGCAACCTTGCCGCTGCCGAGCAACGTCGCCGGGCGCGGATCGTTGACGGTCACCACCGCGGTGTGGATCAGATCCAGGTTGATGGCGCGAGCAAGGCCGACGGCCTCGTCGTGGCGAGCATCAGCCGAACGCATCAACCGAGGACGGTTGGTCTCGTCGTCGTTGCGCTGGTGGCGGGTAAGGACGGGCACAATGACAACAGCCCGGGTCGGGCCCTTGGCTTCCGTCCCGGGATGATGTGTTGGTTTTCCGCGAACGGTGGCGTCCGCGTCTTTTTCACGTGCCAATCAGGCGCCCTGGCTTTCCTCGCCATCGAACATCTGAACCGGCTGGCTCGGCATGATCGTGGAAATGGCGTGCTTGTAGACGAGCTGGGAGTGTCCGTCGCGGCGCAGCAGGACACAGAAATTGTCGAACGAAGTGACCACGCCGGTCAGCTTCACGCCGTTGATGAGGAAGATGGTGAGCGGGTTCTTGCTCTTGCGAACTGAATTCAGGAACAGGTCCTGAAGGTTTTGCGATCGTTCCGCCATTGTTCTTGTCTTTCGCCGATCCCCTTCGGTTTGCAAGCCAATGCGCCAAATTAACGGGCGCATGTCAAGCTCGCAAACACCGTCTTGTCGTCAGTACCGACAAGCAGAACGAGATATATTGATGTTCATTCCACCTGTGCGGTTATCAGGCTGGACTTTTTTCCGCAATGTCAAAAAAGGCCTGCCGCAAGGAAAGTGTTATTGAGCCGGGGTGCCCATTGGCGACCGTATCGCCGTCGATGGCCACCACCGGCATGGCGATTGTCGTTGCGGAGCTGATGAACGCCTCGCGTGCCGCCTTGGCCTCGGCGACGGAAAAGCCGCGCTCCTCGATCTTCAGGCCAAGCTTGGCCGCCACTTCGAACATGGTCGTGCGGGTGATGCCGCGCAAGATGCCGTGCTCGGCCGGCCTGGTGACCAGGACGCCGTCCCGGGTGACGATCCAGGCATTGGACGAGCCGCCTTCTTTTACGTTGCCTTCATCGTCGACGAACCAAGCTTCCTGCGCACCGGCTTCCTTGGCCTTCTGCTTGGCCAATACATTGGGCAGCAGCCCGACGGTCTTGATGTCGACGCGGTCCCAGCGGTTCTCCGGCACGGTGATGACCGCGATGCCGGTCTCGGCTCGCTTCGCTCCAGCCGCTGGGTCGGCCTTCCTGGCGGTGACTACCAGGGCCGGCTTCGTGTCGGCGGAAGGGAAGGCGAAGTCGCGGCTGGCCACGCCGCGCGTCACCTGCACGTAGACCAGGCCATTGGCGACCTGGTTGCGATTGACCACCTCGCGCAGAATGAGTGGCAGCACGCGGGAGGTGACCGGCCAGGCGATCGACAATTCGGTCAGCGAGCGGTTCAGCCGGGACAGATGGCGCGGCATGTCGACGATGAAACCACGCGCCACCTCGCAGACCTCATAGACACCGTCGGCGAACTGATAGCCACGGTCCTCGATATGGACGGCGGCATCGGCGTGCGTGACATAGCGCCCGTTGACATAGGCAATGCGCGGCATGGGCAACCTCTAGATATTCTCGGGGCTTTCTTATGCGATTCCACCGCCGCCGTAACCGGCAAATGCTCGGCCCGGGCGCGGCGGCTGGATATGTCGCGCTCAGACGCCCAGCGACTTCAGCTTGCGATGCAGCGCGGAGCGCTCCATGCCGATGAACTCGGCGGTCTTCGAGATGTTGCCGCCGAACCGGTTGATCTGGGCGATCAGGTAATCCTTCTCGAACTGCTCACGCGCTTCGCGCAGCGGCAGCGCCATGATGTGCTGGTCGGACTGATTCGGCGTGCGCGGCATGACATCGCCGATCTCGGCCGGCAAAAGGTCGGCGGTGATCGGCGCATCGACGTCGTCGCCGCGCGCAAGGATCATCAGGCGCTCGACATTGTTGCGCAGCTGGCGAACGTTGCCCGGCCAGTTGTGCGCCTGCAGCACGGCCAGCGCGTCGTCGCCGATGCGGCGCGGCTTGATGCCGGCCTGGCGGGCGATCTGCTTCATGAAATTGTCGACGAGGTAGGGAATATCCTCGCGCCGCTCGGCCAATCCCGGCACGATGACCGGAACAACCGCCAGGCGATGGTAAAGATCCTCGCGAAAACGCCCGTCGGCAATCATCGCTTCGAGGTTCTGCGAGGTCGAGGAGATGATGCGGACATCGACCTTGACCCGCTTGGTTCCCCCTACCCGCTCGAACTGCTGCTCGACCAGCACGCGCAGGATCTTGTTCTGCGTCTCGCGCGGCATGTCGGCCACCTCGTCGATGTAGAGGATACCGCGATGGGCCTCCTCCAGCGCGCCGACCTTGCGCTCGACACCATTCGATTCGGTGCCGAACAGCTCGATCTCCATGCGCTCGGGCGTGATGTTGGCGGCGCTCAGCGTCACGAAAGGTGCGCTCTTGCGCGCCGACAGCGTGTGGATGGCGCGCGCGGCCAGTTCCTTGCCCGAGCCAGACGGTCCAATGATCATCACGCGGCTGTTGGTCGGCGCGACGCGTTCGATGGTCTGGCGCAACTGGCTCATCGCCGACGACATGCCGATCAGATCGAAGGTTTCGCCGCTGCGCAGCTTGAGGTCGGAAACCTCGCGCCGCAATTTCGAGGTCTCCAGCGCACGCTCGGCAATAAGGATCAGCCTGTCGGCCTTGAACGGCTTTTCGATGAAGTCATAGGCGCCGCGACGGATGGCGGAGACCGCCGTTTCGATGTTGCCGTGGCCGGAAATCATCACCACCGGCAAGGTCGGATGCATGGTCTTGATCTCGTCGAGCAGCGCCAGCCCGTCCAGGCGCGAGCCCTGCAGCCAGATATCGAGGAAAATCAGCCGCGGCGCGCGATCAGCTATAGCAGCGAGCGCGCTGTCGGCATCGAATGCCGTGCGGGTTTCGTGACCTTCGTCGCTCAGTATGCCCGCGACGAGTTCACGGATGTCTTCCTCGTCATCGACGATGAGAATATCAGACGCCATTACCGACCTTTTCAGTTTCTCTTTCGTTTTCCGCCCTGCTTTCGCCGCGCGGAGCCGTTGCGGCCGCAGGCGGCAGGATGATGCTGATCATCGCGCCCCGCCCATCGTGGAAGTCCGCTGGAGCATCGTGTAGTTCCAGCCTGCCGCCATGGTCCTCCACGATCTTCTTGACGATAGCGAGGCCAAGTCCGGTGCCCTTCTCGCGTGTGGTCATGTAGGGCTCGAGCAGCCGTTGGCGATTCTCGCGCGGCAGGCCTTTGCCATTGTCGATGACGTCGATTCGAATCGCACCATTCTGGCGCCCGGCTTGAATCCGGATTATGCCGTGCGAACCGTCCTTCTGTTCCAATCCGTCGATTGCCTCGGCGGCGTTCTTGATCACATTGCCGAAAGCCTGCGCCATCAGGCGGCTGTCGAACGTGCCCTTGAGCGGCTCGGTGCCGAAGATCCGCTCGAAAGTGATGTCGGCGCGGCTGACCTCGACCAGGAACGAGGCCTCACGCAGCGATTCGCGCAGATCTATCGACTTCATCTCGGGCTTCGGCATGCGCGCGAACGCCGAGAATTCGTCGACCATACGGCCGATATCCTCAACCTGACGGATGATGGTGTCGGTGCATTGGTCGAAAACCTCGCGGTCCTCGGTAATCACCTTGCCGTAACGGCGCTTGATACGTTCGGCCGAGAGCTGGATCGGCGTCAGCGGGTTCTTGATCTCGTGGGCGATACGCCGCGCCACGTCCGCCCAGGCCGACGAGCGCTGCGCCTGAACCAGGTCGGTGATGTCGTCGACCGTCACCACATAGGATTTTTCCTCCGAGCCGTCGTCGCCGGCCTCGATCGTGATCTGCACGTTGAAGGTCCGCTCGGCACCGGCGCGGTAGAAGGTCACCTGCTCACGATAGACGGGTTTGCCGGACTTACGGCCGATCTCGAAGACGCGGCCGACATGCGGCAGCACGGCGGAAAGATTCTGCCCAAGGGCTGCGCTGGCCGAAATCGCCAGCATCGCTTCGGCCGAGCGGTTGACGATGGTGACGATGCCGTAGGGATCGACGCCGATCACGCCGGCGGTAACGCCGGCAAGCACGGCTTCCGAGAAGCGGCGCCGTTCGTCGATCAGGTCCTTGGCGGACAGGATCTCATTGCGCTGCGATTTCAGTTCGAAAAGCATCTTGTTGAACGTATCGCCGAGCGACGCGACATCGCCGTCCGAAGGCCTGACGGGAACCGCGACGTCGAGATTGCCGGTCGCGACCTCGTCGGCGGCGCCGATGAGCTGGCGAATGGGCCGCACCAGACGGTCGGCGACCGCAATGCCGGTCCAGATCGCGGACAGGATAATGATGAGCGTCAACGACAGATAGGGCAGCGCGAAGGCCACCTGAGAGGTACGGCGGTTATCTTCCAGCCCCCGATATTCGTCGGTGTTGGACCTGACGATCTGCCTTGCCTTGATCACTTCGGGGTCGACGAGCCGAATGGTGTAGAGGTAGAGTCCTTCGATCTCCCGCAGCTTGACGATGGCACCCATGATGTTGCGCGTTTTCGGTTCGATCAGCACCGGCTTGCCGTCGGTAGCGCTGGCCACCGCGCCTTCCGGCGGCTCGGGCATGGCGAAATCCGTATCGGTCTTGGCGCTCATGACGAAAGAGCCGTCCGGCTTGATCAGCGCCGCATGGGCCAGCGAACGGCCCACGGCTTCCTTGTTCATCAGGTCGAGAAAGCCGGTACGATCAAGGCCGTAGAGCGTGCGCGACGCATCGAGATCATAGGCCATGGACAGCGTCGTGCCCTGGAGGTTGCGGGCATTTTCCTGGACATAGGCGTCGGCGATCGACAGCGATGAATTGACGATCGTCTTGGTGCGGATCTCGAACCAGCGGTCGAGGCCGATGTCGAGCGTGATCGACGCGATGATGGCCACCATGATGGCTGGAATGGCGGCAACCAGGGCGAACATGGCGACAATGCGCACATGCAGCCGCGAAGCGGCCTTGCCATGCCGGCGCGCCATCAGGATGCGGTGCACCTCACGCCCGACCAGCGCGATAAGAAACAGGACGAAAGCCGTGTTGAGGGCAATCAACGCCAGCGTAGTCGACTCGTTCGGTGTGATCGGCGTGGCGCCAACGAGGATGGCGAACGAGATCGCCGCCGTCATCAGCGCGCCGACGACCGCGATCACGCCTGGCAGCGCAAGCAGCCGGCGCCCGTCACGAGCGCCGGGTTCGCTGAAAAGCGGTTGGTTTGTTGTCGGTGCCTGCGGAGCCATGTCGCCGTCTAGAGCCATGATTGCGTCGGATGTATGCAACGCATTGTGGCGATTATGCAACAAGTGTGACCGAGACGGAAATCTTTCGCGAGCCGATCCCCTGAAAAGAGCGCGGGCTCAGATCAAGGCTCAGCCCTGCCGCGATGATTTGTAGACGTTGACGCCGAGCTCGCGAATCTTCTTGCGCAGCGTGTTGCGGTTCAAGCCCAGCAGTTCCGCAGCCTTGATCTGGTTGCCGCGCGTTGCCGTCATCGAGGCCAGGACAAGCGGAAACTCGACCTCGGACAGGATGCGCTGATAGAGCCCGGCAGGAGGCAAGTCGCCGGCAAACGACGCGAAATAGCGCTGCAGGAAATGCTCGACCGCCTGGCCAATCGACAAATCGTCGGGAATGAGGTTACCGCCTCCCGGCACTACGGGGCGCTCGCCGGTCTTCAGCTCGGCCTCGATGATCTCGGCGGAAATCTCGTCCTGCGAATAGAGCGCGGCGAGCCTCCGAACGAGGTTTTCCAGTTCGCGAACATTGCCTGGCCACGGATAGCGCTTCATCAACTCGATGCCGCCGGAAGAAATGCGCTTGGTCTGTAGGCCTTCCATTTCGCCGAGCTTGAAGAAGTGGCGGACGAGGTCCGGCACGTCCTCGGAGCGCTCGCGCAGCGCTGGCAGCCGGAGCGGCACGACATTGAGGCGATAGAAAAGATCCTCGCGGAAAAGCCCCTGGTTAATCAGCGTGCGCAGATCCTTGTTGGTGGCGGCGACGATGCGCACGTCGGTCTTGATCGGCGTGCGTCCGCCAACCGTCGTGTATTCGCCCTGTTGGAGCACGCGCAGCAGCCGCGTCTGCGCCTCCATCGGCATGTCGCCGATCTCGTCGAGGAAAAGCGTGCCGCCTTCAGCCTGTTCGAAGCGCCCGGTCGAGCGGTTCTGTGCGCCGGTGAAGGCACCCTTCTCGTGACCGAACAGTTCCGATTCGATCAGGTCGCGCGGGATCGCCGCCATATTGATGGCGACGAAGGGGCCGCCGCGGCGGCGGCCATATTCATGCAGCGCGCGCGCCACCAGCTCCTTGCCGGTGCCGGATTCGCCCGAGATCATCACCGTCAGGTCGGTCTGCATCATGCGCGCCAGCATGCGGTAGATGTCCTGCATGGCGGCCGAGCGGCCGACCAGCGGCATTGCATCGGGCTGCTCTTCCGGCCGCGCGTCGATCTTCGGCCGACGCGGCTCGGAAAGCGCCCGGTTGACGATGTTGAGCAGTTCGGTCAGGTCGAACGGCTTAGGCAGATATTCGTAAGCGCCGGTTTCGGAGGCGCGGATCGCCGTCATGAACGTGTTCTGAGCGCTCATGACGATGACCGGCAGCTCCGGCCTCGCCTTCTTGATGCGCGGCAGCATGTCGAAGGCGTTCTCGTCCGGCATGACCACATCGGTGATGACAAGGTCGCCCTCGCCCGCCGCCACCCAGCGCCAAAGCGTCGAAGCGTTGGATGTGACGCGCACCTCATGACCGGCGCGCGAAAGCGCCTGGTTGAGGACGGTACGGATCGCCGCGTCGTCGTCGGCGACGAGAATATTGCCGCGAACGGTCATTTGCGGTCTCCTTCACCGTCATCATCGGCGCCGTTTGGCGCTTCTTTCCAGGCCGGCATCAGGATGCGGAATGTGGTGCCGCGCGGCGTCGATTCGCATTCGATGATGCCGCCATGCTCGCCGACGATCTTGGCGACCAGCGCAAGACCCAACCCGGAGCCGTTCGGCTTGGTGGTGATGAACGGGTCGAACAGGATCGGCAAGATGTCTTCGGAGACGCCGGAGCCATTGTCGCGCACGCAGAATTCCAGCGGCAGCGACACGCGGTCCTGCGTGCCCGGAACGGAAACACGGATGCCTGGCCGGAAGGCGGTCGACAGCACGATCTCGCCCTGCGGGTCGCTGCCGATCGCCTCGGCGGCGTTCTTGACCAGGTTGAGGAACACCTGGATCAACTGGTCGCGGTTGGCAAACACCGGAGGCAACGAAGGATCATAATCCTCCAATATCTTGATTCTCTTGGCAAAACCGTTCTTGGCAATCGCCTTCACATGGTCGAGAACGACATGGATGTTGACGGGGTAGCGGTCGATCGGCCGCTCGTCGGAAAACACCTCCATGCGATCGACCAGCGACACGATGCGGTCGGTCTCGTCGGTGATCAGCCGCGTCAGCGCGCGGTCTTCGTCGGAAGCCGACAGTTCGAGCAGCTGGGCAGCGCCGCGGATGCCTGAGAGCGGGTTCTTGATCTCATGGGCAAGCATTGCCGCCAGACCGGTCACCGAACGTGCGGCACCCCGATGCGTCATCTGCCGGTCGATCTTATCGGCCATCGACCGTTCCTGGAACATAACCACCACCGAGCCCGGAAATTCCGGTACCGGCGCGACATAGAGATCGACGACCTTCTCGATGCCGAGCCGCGGCGACGACACGTCGACGCGGTACTCGTTGACCGGGGCCCGACGCTCGCGCACCTGGTCGACCAGTGTCAGCAGAGGGCTGCCGAAGGGAATGAGTTTTGACAGCGTGTTGCGAGCGAGCATGGTCGCGCTCGAACGAAAGAAGTCTTCCGCGTCGGCGTTGGCGAAGGTGATGAACCCCTCCTCGCTGATCATGATCACCGGGCGGCGGATGGTGTTGAGCACGATTTGGGCGGCATCCGCCATTTCGGCGCCCGGGCCGGCGGCGGCGTTCATGCGGCGCTCCGCAGGTTCAAGGGTTGCGGATCGCGCGAAAACACATCGCGCAGCAAGGCAATGACGCGCGCGGGCTCGAATGCGGTCAGTATGGCCTTTCGGCTGTCGTCGGCGACGCCGCCGGCATGCCGATCAAGATACCAGCCAAGATGCTTGCGCGCCTGGCGCAGGCCGCTCTCGGCGCCGTAGAGCGCCAGCATGTCCTCGTAGTGGGCCACGATGTAGTCGGCGAGCGCCGTCGAGTCCCGTGGCATGTTTGGCGTCGCCTCGCCGGTCGCCGCGGCCGCAATGCCGCCTGCGATCCAGGGCGCGCCATAATGGGCACGACCGATCATCACGGCGTCGGCACCCGATTGATCGAGAATGTCGGCCGCTTCCGCCGGCGAAGAGACGTCACCATTGGCGACGACCGGGATGGACACGGCTTCCTTGACGCGGGCGATGGCGCGCCAGTCGGCCTTGCCCTGGTAGAACTGGCAGCGCGTGCGGCCGTGCACGGTCACCATGCTGACACCGGCCTGCTCGGCGCGGCGCGCCAGCATCGGCGCGTTGAGCGCGCCTTCGTCCCAGCCAAGCCGCATCTTGACCGTCACCGGCACCTCGACCGCGCCGACCACCGCGTCGATCAGCGACAGTGCATGCTCGAGATCCAGCATCAATGCCGAGCCGGCATAGCCGCCGGTGACCTTCTTGGCCGGGCAGCCCATGTTGATGTCAATGATGTCAGCGCCCTCGCCGGCGGCTATACGCGCGCCTTCGGCCATGTGCACCGCCTCGCGGCCTGCTAGCTGAACCATATGGACGGGCAGGCCGGAGTGGCGTATGCGCAGGTTGAAACCGGCCCTGCCCTTGGCGAGCTCTCCGCTGGCAACCATTTCGGACACGACCAGGCCCGCTCCATGCGCGTGGGCACGCTGCCGGAACGGCTCGTCCGTAATCCCCGACATCGGTGCGAGGAACACGCGATTGCGGATTCTCACACCACCGACATCGAGCGGCCCTGCCAATTTGGTCAAGTCAGGCAATTTGGTCAAGTTAACCATGCACAAAAACCAAGCATCTTCATTCGTTGCACATTCTCTAGCCAGAACTGGCGCAATGTGCAACGCGGAATGACGCCACATCAAGGCGCAATTGGGAAAATGCTGGCCTTCGGCTTTGGCCGCGACGAAAGCGCCGCACGTCCCTCGGGACGCGCAAGGACGCTTTGGAATTTCATACTTAGCGCACGATCTTTCCGAAAACCGATTACACTTTTCGGGATCGTGCGCTAGGACCAAACGGGCATGACTGACGCAAGTCAAAATCACGTTTCGGATGCGGATGGCAAGGTCGCGGTGGTGATCGTTGCGGCCGGCCGTGGCGCGCGCGCCGGACAGGCCAACGGACCGAAGCAATATCAACACATTGGCGGCTTTGCCGTCATTGCACACACGCTGGACATTTTTCTGGCCCACCCGCGGACCAGCGAGATCGTCGTCGCCATTCATGCCGATGACCACGAGCTGTTCCGGCAGGCGGCGGGCGCCAATGTAGAGCGCGTCACCGCCATCATGGGCGGGGCGACGAGGCAGGAATCCGTCCGGCTCGGCCTGCTTGCCCTTAGAGGCCACGCGCCGGCGCAGGTTCTGATCCACGACGCCGTCCGCCCGTTTGTCGATGCGGACCTGATAGATCGCACCATCGCCGCCATCGGCGAGCGCGAGGGCGCGTTGCCCGCTTTGCCCGTCGCCGACACGCTGAAGCGCGAATCGGCCTCCGGCGTGGTTGGCGAAACCGTATCGCGCAGCGGGCTTCACGCGGCGCAAACGCCACAAGGCTTTCCGTTCTGGCCCATTCTTGCCGCGCACGAGAAAGCCCATCATCTGGGAAAGATGGATTTTACCGACGATGCCGCGATCGCCGAATGGGCGCATATTCCGGTCAAGATCGTTCCGGGCTCGCCGGACAATGTCAAACTCACCTGGGCACGGGATATTGCGATGGCGGACCAGCGGCTTTCCGGCGAACGCGTGCGCTTTCCCGACATCCGTACCGGCAATGGCTACGACGTCCACGCTTTCGAACCGGGAGACCATGTCACGCTGTGTGGCGTCGCCATAGCGCACGACAAGAAGCTGTCCGGCCATTCCGACGCCGATGTCGGTCTGCACGCCTTGACCGATGCGCTGCTGGCGACTTGCGGCGCAGGCGACATCGGCACGCATTTTCCGCCATCCGACCCGCAGTGGAAAGGCGCTGCGTCGCGCATATTCGTCGAGCATGCGGCAAGGCTGGTGCGCGCGCGCGGCGGCCGCATCGCCAATGCCGACATCACGCTGATCTGCGAAGCGCCGCGCGTCGGCCCGCATCGCGAGGCCATGACCGCAGCCCTTTCGCAGATGCTGGCAATTTCCGCGGACCGCATCTCGATCAAGGCGACAACCAACGAAAAGCTCGGCTTTGTCGGGCGCGAGGAAGGCATTGCGGCGATCGCCACCGCCAGCGTGGTGTTTCCCGGCGAGGTGCCGGAATGACCCACAACGAGCTGGCAAATGCCCTGCTGCAAGCCTGTCAGAGACGTGGCATCATGCTGGCAACGGCGGAAAGCTGCACCGGCGGCATGATCATCGCCGCGTTGACCGACATCGCCGGCTCGTCCACCGTGGTCGATCGCGGCTTCATCACCTATTCCAACGAAGCCAAGATGGACATGCTCGGTGTTTCCGCCGTCACGCTTGAGGCGCATGGCGCGGTTTCGCGCGAGACTGCGATCGAGATGGCAACAGGCGCGCTTGCCCGTTCGCGCGCCGGGCTGACCCTGGCGGTCACCGGGATCGCTGGGCCTGGCGGCGGTTCGGCGGGAAAACCGGTCGGCTTGGTCTGGTTCGGGGTTGCGCTGGACGGCCGACCGATTGTCGCCGAGCACCAGCTCTTTGCAGACAAAGGCCGCGATTTCATTCGTCGCGAAACGGTCCGGCAAGCGCTGGAACTGGGCCTGCAAGCACTTGGATAGGGTTATAAAACGTTGGGCGGGCGGGCCCGAAAGCTGGATTTGCGGTTACGTTTTCGATTCCGGGCTGCTTTGCCCCAAGCGTGGCTCCGTCCCAGCCAGCAGCCTCCGAATGTTGGCACGATGGCGCGCAACCACGTAGATGCTGCCCGCAATCACCAACAACCGATAGGCCAACGGTTGCTCCAGGCCACAGATGAGGGCGATCGCGGTCAACGCCGCTACCATCGAACTCAGGGAAACTATCCGAGAGGTAGCCAGCACAGCACCAAAAGCCGCCGCAGCTCCCACACCTACCGGCCAAGACAGAGCCAGCAACACGCCAAGCCCCGTCGCAGCGGATTTGCCACCTGTAAAATTCAGCCAGATCGAACGGCCATGTCCCAACAACACGGCAATTCCGGCCAGGCAAACAGCCCAAGGCACCCAGGTTTGCAGGTCAAGCGGGGTCGATGGCGTAACCAACGGCAACGTGATGAACCAGGGATAGAACCAGCGGGCAAAGACGATCGCCGCCGCGCCTTTCAGCACATCCAGCAGCAACACCACCAACGCAGGCCATTTTCCCAAGACCCGCAAGACGTTCGTTGCCCCGGTGGATTTGGAGCCATGCTCCCGGATATCGATGCCCTTGAGCAGCTTCCCCGCCAGATAACCCGTGGGCATGGAACCGAAGAGATAGGCGATCGCCAGTCCAACGGTGCTCGCTATCCAGAAAAGCATGCGCAGGGCCTCAAGACGGTTTTGCACCGTAGATGACGTCTGCTCGCTTTTCGAAGGCTTCGGCGAACATGCGGAAGGCGCGATCGAACATGGTTCCCATGACCGCGCCCAGAATACGGCTCTTGAACTCGTAGTCGATGAAGAAGCGGACGGCGCAACCGGCGCCGTCGGGTTCGAAACGCCAGACATTGCTCAAATATTTGAACGGCCCGTCGATATATTTCACGTCGATGGTGTTCTCGGCGGGCTTCAGCAGCACCTGCGTCGTGAAGGTTTCGCGGATGGCCTTGTAGCCGATGCTCATGTCGGCAAGCAGAACAGTGCGCCCGTCACGCTCCTTGCGCGAGCGAACCGTCAGCGCTTCGCAAAGCGGCAGGAATTGCGGATAGGATTCAACATCGGCGACCAAAGCGAACATCTGCTCGGGTGTATGGGATACGCATCGGGTGGCTTCGAATTTTGGCATGGAACCAGCGAGTTAAGCTGATTTCTTGAGAATCGCTTCCCGTGCCGCGCGCAGCTTGGCAAAATCGTCGCCGGCGTGATGCGATGAACGCGTCAGCGGGCTAGATGCCACCAGCAGGAAACCCTTGGTCCGGCCGATCGTCTCAAAGGATTTGAACTCCTCCGGCGTGACGAAGCGGATCACCGGGTGGTGCTTCTTCGACGGCTGCAGGTACTGGCCGATGGTCATGAAATCGACATTGGCGGACCGCAGATCGTCCATCAGCTGCAGGATTTCATTCCGTTCCTCGCCCAGCCCCACCATGATGCCGGACTTGGTGAAGATTGACGGATCAAGCTCCTTGACCCGCTGCAATAGCCGGATCGAATGGAAATAGCGGGCGCCCGGACGAACCGTCAGATAGTTCGACGGTACGGTTTCGAGATTGTGGTTGAAGACGTCGGGCTTGGCGGCCACGACGATCTCCAGCGCGCCGTCCTTGCGCAGGAAGTCGGGCGTCAGGATTTCGATCGTCGTCGAAGGCGTCGCGGCCCGGATGGCACGAATGACTTCAGCGAAATGCTGCGCACCGCCATCGGAGAGATCGTCACGGTCCACCGAGGTGATGACCACATGGGTAAGGCCCATCTGCTTGACCGCATGCGCGACGCGGGCCGGTTCATCCGGGTCAAGCGCTGTTGGAATGCCCGTGGCGACGTTGCAGAAGGCGCAGGCGCGGGTGCAGATCTCGCCCATGATCATGAAGGTCGCGTGCTTCTTTTCCCAGCATTCGCCGATGTTAGGGCAGCCGGCCTCTTCGCAGACCGTCACCAGCTTGTGCGATTTGACGATTTCGCGCGTTTCGGCATAGCCCTTCGACACCGGCGCCTTGACGCGGATCCAGTCGGGCTTGCGCAGCACGTCCTGATCAGGCTTGTGCGCCTTTTCCGGATGCCGCAAGCGCGGGGCGTTGGCGATCGTATCGAGGACAGTGACCATCGGGAAACCTGGTTCATTCGCGACGCCAGTCAGGCGTTCGCTGTCATAACGTCATCTAAGACTTTTCAACGCAAAGAAAAAGGCCGCCACGGCGCATGCCGCAACAGCCTTTTTCGCATAGCAACTCTTCAGTGATGCTAACGGCGCACCAGACGCCCGGCCCAGATCAGCAGGCAGGCACCGATAAAGCCGGTGATCAGATAGGCAATCCAGCCGACGCCGAACGGGCCAAAATTGAGAGCCTGCAGAATGGCGTTCAGCACGACCGCGCCGACGATGCCCATGACGATGTTCATGAAGATGCCGGTGTTGCTCTTCATGAACATTTCGGCGAACCAGCCTGCCAGGCCGCCGATGATGATGGCTGCTATCCAGCCGACGCCATTCAGGTGCATATGCCTTCTCCTTGTGGGATACGTGAAAACGCATTCGCAAACGAAGTACCTTGCCGCCGGGTTCCATCTGTAGCAGCGCTTTCAATCTATCAGGCGTTGAGCGCGCGGCCATAGGCGTCGAGCACGCTTTCCTTCATCATCTCCGACAGCGTCGGGTGCGGGAAGATGGTGTGCATCAGCTCTTCCTCGGTCGTCTCCAGGTTCATCGCCACGACAAAACCCTGGATCAGTTCGGTCACTTCGGCACCGACCATGTGGGCGCCGAGCAATTGACCGGTCTTCTTGTCGAAGATGGTCTTGATGAAACCCTGATCCTCACCGAGCGCAATCGCCTTGCCATTGGCGGCGAACTGGAAGCGCCCGACCCGGATGTCCTTGCCCTCGGCCTTGGCCTTGGCTTCCGTCAGCCCAACCGAGGCGACCTGCGGATTGCAGTAGGTGCAGCCCGGAATCTTCAGCTTGTCGGTGGCATGCACGCCAGGAAAATCTGCGATCTTCTCGATGCACACGACCCCCTCATGTTCGGCCTTGTGAGCGAGCATCGGCGGGCCGGCGACATCGCCGATGGCGTAGATGCCCGGCACGTTGGTCTTGCCGTAACCATCGATGACGACGCAGCCACGCTCCGTTTTCACGCCAAGCGCCTCGAGCCCGAGGCCCTCGATGTTGCCCTGGACGCCGACGGCCGAGATCATCCGATCGGCGGTGATCTTCTCGACCTTGCCGTCCTTCATCTCGACATGCGCGGTGACCGAGTTGGCACCCTTCTCGACCTTGGTCACCTTGGCTTCGAGGATGATCTTCATGCCTTGCTTCTCGAACTGCTTCTGCGCGAATTTCGAGACTTCGGCATCCTCGACCGGCATCACCGCAGGCAGCAGCTCGACCACCGTCACTTCGGCGCCCATGGTGCGGTAGAAGGAGGCGAATTCGATGCCGATGGCGCCCGACCCCATGACCAGCAGCGACTTCGGCATCTCCTTCGGCACCATGGCTTCAAAATAAGTCCAGATCAGCTTGCCGTCCGGCTCGATACCGGGCAGTGCGCGCGGCCGGGCGCCGGTCGCCAGGATGATGTGCTTGGCGGTATAGGTGCCTTCGCCTTTGACGCCTTTCGGCACTGGCGGCTGCGGCTCCATCGGCTTCTTGGCCGTCTTCGACACGACGATCTCGCCCGGCTTCGAGAGCTTGGCCTCGCCCCAGATGACGTCGACCTTGTTCTTCTTCATCAGGAAGGCAACGCCGCCATTGAGCCGCAGCGAGACCTTTCGCGAGCGATCGACCACGGCTGACGTGTCGACGCTGACCTTGCCGTCGAGCTTCAGCCCGTAATCCTTCAGGTGATCCGAATAGTGCATGATCTCGGCCGAGCGCAGCAGCGCCTTGGTCGGGATGCAGCCCCAGTTGAGGCAGATGCCGCCGAGATGCTCGCGCTCGACGATCGCCGTCTTGAAGCCGAGTTGCGCGGAACGCACCGCGGTGACATAGCCGCCAGGGCCGGAGCCGATGATGATGACGTCGTAGTTCTCAGCCACGGTTTTTCTCCTTCACAATTCCAGCATGACGCGCACGACGGGTGCCAGCGCCTTGCCGATGTTTCGCGTGTTCTCGGCGTCGAGGTGGACGCCATCAAGCGGTGTGGTTTGCGCCACGCTGCCGGCGTCAAAGAAGCCGCAGCCGGCCTCGTCGGCAAGGGCGGCGTAGAGCGGCGCCAGCCGGGTGGAGGCGTCGTCGCCGCCGGCAAACATCTCCTTGAATTCGGCATTGTCTGTACGGCTGACGACAGGCGGCGAAACGATCAGGATCTGTGGCGCCGGCCAGTCGAACGGATAGTCGTGACCGCGCACGATGTTGACCAGCCGCTGGATGCCCTGCTTGGCCGCGACGGGATTGCCGTGGATCCACGGCTTCATGTCGTTGGCGCCGAGCATGATGACAATCAGGTCGATCGGCGCATGGGTCGTCAGGACGGTTGGTAGCAGTTTTGCACCGTTGCGGTCCGCACCGGCCAGATGATCGTCGAAGGCCGTGGTGCGGCCGTTGAGGCCATCGGCAATCACTTGCACGTCGGCGCCTAACGCTGCCTGCAGCACGCTCGGCCAGCGGTCTTCCAGCGCATGGCGGCCACCTTCGGCATTGTAGCCCCAGGTCAGCGAGTCGCCGTAACAAAGAACCGTCTTCATGCGCCCACCTGTGCGTTAATCGAGCTGCGCCTCAACCGCCAGCGCACGAACAGCCAGTGAACCAGCACAGTGGCCAGGTTCGGCAAAACCAGGCCGGCGACGATCGGCAGGTCACCTTCCCACTGGCGCTTATCGACCGGCTGAGAGAACGTCCAACCGATCAGGCCGAGCCCGATCAGCACGAACAGGACAATTGCGCAGAGGCCCAGCCAGTTGATGATCGACGGTGCGTTCGAAAAAAGCTGCGCGATGAAAAACACGATCGTCGCGACAATGGTGACAAGCACCGACGTCATGAACACCAGAATGTATTCTTCCTGCGCATGGGTTGCGACCGCCAGCTGTTGAGCAACCAAGCCGCCTGCCAATCCTGACAGGAAAAACGCCATAAGGGAGGTGAAGAAGATCCGCACCGCCCTCTCCGTCCTAAACCAGCATGCCCATCGGGTTCTCGATCAGGCGCTTGAAGGCGACCAGCAGTTCGGCACCCAGCGCGCCGTCGACGGCGCGATGGTCGGTCGACAGCGTCACCGACATCACGGTGGCGATTTTGATCTCGCCGTTCTTGACCACCGCCCGCTCCTCGCCGGCACCGACGGCAAGGATCGTCGCATGCGGCGGGTTGATGACGGCGGCAAAGTCCTTGATGCCGAACATGCCGAGGTTGGACACCGCCGTGGTGCCGCCCTGATACTCTTCCGGCTTCAGCTTGCGGCTGCGCGCCCGGCTGGCCAGATCCTTCATCTCGTTGGAGATGGTGGACAGCGTCTTTTCGTCGGCATGCCGAATGATCGGTGTGATCAGGCCGCCCGGGATCGACACGGCGACGCCGACATCGGCATGCTTGTGCTTGACCATGGCGCTTTCGGTCCATGAGGCATTGGCATCCGGCACCGCCTTCAGCGCCATCGCCATCGCCTTGATGACCATGTCGTTGACCGACAGCTTGTAGGCGGGCGCATCGCCTTTGTCGGTCTTCTTTACCGGGGCTGCGGCGTTAATCTGCGTGCGCAATGCGAGGAGTGCATCGAGCTCGCAGTCGAGCGTCAGGTAGAAATGCGGGATGGTGGTCTTGGCCTCGACCAGGCGGCGCGCAATGGTCTTGCGCATATTGTCATGCGGGACGAGATCGTAGGAGCCAGCCTCGAACAGCTTCAGCACCTGATCGTCGGACATCGCCTTCACAGCAGGAGCAGTTGCCGGAGCCCCGGCGGGTGCTGCCTTGGCGGCAGGCTTGGCGCCGCCACCGGCAATCGCGGCGTCGATATCTGCCTTGACGACGCGGCCATGCGGGCCGGTGCCGGTCACGGCAGACACATCGACGCCGGCTTCCCTGGCGATGCGACGTGCGAGCGGCGAGGCGAAGGTGCGCTCGCCGGCCGCATGACCATTGGCAACTGGAGCCGCCTCTGCCTTGGGTGCGGTCGCGACCGGTTCCGCCTTTGATGCTTCCGCCTTTGGTGCGTCAGCCTTGGGCTCCTCCGCTTTCGGCGCCTCGGCTTTCGCTGGTGCGGCACCGCCACCGCTTTTCGCGACGGCGCCTGCATCCTCGCCCTCTCCGGCGAGCACGGCGATCAGCGCATTGACCTTGACGCCCTCGGTGCCGGCGGGAACGACGAGCTTTGCAACCGTGCCCTCATCGACAGCTTCGACTTCCATCGTCGCCTTGTCGGTCTCGATCTCGGCAATGACATCGCCCGGCGAAACCTTGTCGCCTTCCTTGACGAGCCACTTGGACAGATTGCCCTCTTCCATCGTGGGCGACAGGGCCGGCATGGTGATGTTGATTGGCATTTTGTCCTCCCGCCCGGTTCAGCGATACGTGACGGCTTTGACCGCCTCGATGACTTCGCCGACATTCGGCAACGCCAGCTTCTCGAGGTTGGCCGCATAAGGCATCGGCACATCCTTGCCGGCGATGGTGATGACCGGCGCGTCCAGAAAGTCGAAGGCGCGCTGCGACACCTGGTTGGCGATATGGTCGCCGACCGAGTTCTGCGGATAACCTTCCTCCACCACCACCAGGCGGTTGGTCTTCTTGACCGAGGCGATGATGGTGTCGAGATCGAGCGGCCGGATCGTGCGCAAGTCGATGATCTCGGCATCGATGCCAAGGCCACGCAGTTCCGCTTCAGCCTTGACCGCATAGGTCATGCCGATGCCGAAGGAGACGATGGTGACATCCTTGCCTGATTTATGGATGCGCGCCTTGCCGATCGGCAACACGAAATCGTCCAGCTTCGGCACGTCGAAGGACTGACCGTAAAGGATTTCATTCTCGAGGAAGATGATTGGGTTCGGATCGCGGATCGCTGCCTTCAGCAAGCCCTTGGCGTCAGCGGCGGTGTAGGGCATCACCACTTTCAGGCCCGGAATGTGGCTGTACCAGGCGGCATAGCACTGCGAGTGCTGGGCAGCGACGCGTGCGGCGGCACCGTTCGGTCCACGGAACACGATCGGCGCGCCCATCTGGCCGCCGGACATATAGAGCGTCTTGGCGGCCGAGTTGATGATCTGGTCGATCGCCTGCATGGCGAAGTTGAAGGTCATGAACTCGACGATCGGCTTCAGGCCGGCCATCGCCGCACCCACGCCAACGCCGGCAAAGCCATGCTCGGTGATCGGCGTATCGACGACGCGCCGCGGCCCGAATTCCTGCAGCAGGCCCTGCGTGATCTTGTAGGCGCCCTGGTATTCGGCAACCTCCTCGCCCATGACGAAGACATCGCCGTCGCGGCGCATTTCCTCGGCCATCGCATCGCGCAGCGCTTCGCGCACCGTGGTGGAGACCATCTCCGTGCCGGCCGGAATGTCCGGATCGGCGGCGATCTCCGTCTTCGGGGCGGCAGCCACCGGTGCGGCGGCCGGCTTTGTGGCCTCCGCCTTGTCCTCTGCTGCGGCCGGAGCCTCTGCCTTTGCAGGTGCTTCCGCCTTGGCGGGCGCCGCAGACTTGCCGATATCCCCGGCACTTTCGCCGTCCTGCAGCAGCACGGCGATCGGTGTGTTGACCTTGACGCCTTCGGTACCGGCGGCGATCAGGATCTTGCCCAGCGTGCCTTCGTCAACAGCTTCGACTTCCATCGTCGCCTTGTCGGTCTCGATCTCGGCGATAACGTCGCCGGCGACGACCTTGTCGCCCTCGTTCTTCAACCACTTGGAAAGATTGCCCTCTTCCATGGTCGGCGAGAGAGCGGGCATGAGAATTTCGATCGGCATGTCCTTGCCCTCCCGTTACAATACGATATCGGTCCAGAGCTCGGACGGATCCGGCTCCGCGTCGTTCTGGGCAAATTCGGCGGCGTCGGCGACGATGTCGCGGACCTCCTTGTCGATGGTCTTGAGCTCGTCCTCGGTCGCCCACTTCTTTTCCATCAGCCGTGCCTTGACCTGCTCGATCGGGTCATGGTCCGAGCGCATCTTCTGCACTTCTTCCTTGGAGCGGTATTTTGCCGGATCGGACATCGAGTGACCGCGGTAGCGGTAGGTCTGCATTTCGAGAATGATCGGCCCGTTGCCGGCGCGGCACCATTCGGTCGCCTGGTCGGCGGCAGCCTTGACAGCGCGCACGTCCATGCCGTCGACCTGGATGCCCGGGATCTTGAACGAGGCACCACGATGCGAAAAGTTGGTTTCCGCCGAAGAGCGCGACACCGAGGTGCCCATCGCATAGCGGTTGTTCTCGATGATGTAGATCACCGGCAGCTTCCACAGCGAGGCCATGTTGAAGCTTTCATAGACCTGGCCCTGGTTGGCCGCGCCGTCGCCGAAATAGGTCAGCGAGACATTGTTGTTGTCGCGGTAGCGGTTGGCAAAGGCGAGACCAGTACCAAGAGACACCTGCGCACCGACGATGCCGTGGCCGCCGTAAAAGTGCTTTTCCTTGGAGAACATGTGCATGGAGCCGCCCTTGCCCCGGGACAAGCCGCCCCGACGCCCGGTCAGCTCGGCCATGACGCCGCGCGGCGACAGCTCCATCGCCAGCATGTGGCCGTGGTCGCGATAGGCGGTGATCATCTGATCGCCGTCGATCAGCGCCATCTTCATGCCGGTGACGACCGCTTCCTGGCCGATATAGAGGTGACAGAAGCCGCCGATGAAACCCATGCCGTAAAGCTGGCCGGCCTTTTCCTCGAAACGACGGATGAGCAGCATGTGCCGGTAGGCGGCAAGCTCTTCATCCTTGGTGAACTCGGCGGGCTTGGGGGCGGAAAGCCCCGATTTGCCGTCGGATTTGGATTTGGCAGGCGCTTTTCTGGCTGCGGTGGCCATGCATCACTCCCTGTTGGCGTCTCTTCGTGGACATTAGAGCAGGATGAAATCTGCTCTGGGGAGATCAGCTCCTCCCCACCGATTTTAGGGAGGCTAACACGCGTCAAAGCGTTGCGCCATGCCGAATTTGCATAGCTGGCATGCGCCTAAGCAATTAAAATCGTTGAAAATATTGGCGATTAACTGGAAATCAGTTATTTCACCGAGGTCGGCAACATAATGGTGATTTCATCGGCTTGGGACAGATTCAGCGCCTTGCGTGCCTGCTCATCGAGCATGTCCTTCTCGAGCGTGCCTTCATGCATCAGCCGAACGCGGCGCTCGAGTTCCATGCGGCGCGCCTTGATCGCATCGAGCTGGCCTTGCAGCGCAACCGTCTGGGCTTCCAGCTGATATTTCGAATAGATGCCGAATTCGCCGTGATAGGCATGAAAGCCGAAATAGGCCAGGAACACCACGCAAAGCGAGGGAATGATCAGCCGGCCGGTGTTTCTCTGCTTGTGCTGACGCGTCCACATCGCCCGGTTCCTCTAGAGCGTGATGCCGAAATGTGTGAAGCGGTTTTCGGACGACAACATGCTCTATCTCTTTGATTTAGAGTCGGATTCAGACTTCAGGTCGAACAGACCTGAAATCATCCGGCTCTAGCCCGCGAACTCAGGCGGCTCACGATCTTTTTCGCCCGATTGTGCTTAACGGACAGTTACAGGTGACCGGTTTGGCGAACCGAAATGAAAAAAGGCGGGAATGCTCCCGCCCTTTCATCCGATATCCGAGTGTTTTCCGGATCAGCCCTTGATCACCGACTTGCCGGCATAGCTTGCCTGCTTGCCGAGTTCTTCCTCGATGCGGATCAGCTGGTTGTACTTGGCCATGCGGTCGGAGCGCGACAGCGAGCCGGTCTTGATCTGTCCGCAATTGGTGGCAACCGCGAGATCGGCGATGGTCGAATCCTCGGTTTCGCCCGAGCGGTGCGACATGACGGCGGTGTAGCCGGCCTTGTGCGCGGTCTCGACGGCGTCGAGCGTTTCCGTCAACGAGCCGATCTGGTTGACCTTGACCAGGATCGAATTGGCAACGCCCATGCGGATGCCGTCGCGTAGCCGCGCCGTGTTGGTGACGAACAAATCGTCGCCGACCAGCTGCGTCTTCTTGCCGATCAGGTCGGTCAGGTACTTCCAGCCTTCCCAATCGTCCTCGGCCAAGCCGTCCTCGATCGAGATGATCGGATAGTCGGCGGCAAGCTTGGCCAGGTATTTGGCCTGGGCCTTGGGATCGCGCGTCTTCTTCTCGCCCTCATAGACGTAGTTACCGTCCTTGAAGAACTCGGTCGCGGCGCAATCGAGGCCGAGCGCGATCTCGTCGCCCGGCTTGAAGCCGGCCTGCTCGATCGATTCCATGATGAAATCGAGCGCCACCGGGGCGCTTTTCAGGTTCGGGGCAAAGCCGCCCTCGTCGCCGACATTGGTGTTGTGGCCGGCATCCTTCAGCTTCTTGCGCAGCGTATGGAAGATTTCCGAACCCCAGCGTACACCTTCGCGCAGCGTCGGCGCGCCGATCGGCAGGATCATGAATTCCTGGAAGTCGATCGGGTTGTCGGCATGCGCGCCACCATTGATGATGTTCATCATCGGTACCGGCAGGAGATGCGCCTTGGTGCCACCGACATAACGGTACAGCGGCAGGCCGGCAGCATCGGCGGCCGCCTTGGCCACCGCCAGCGACACGCCGAGAATGGCGTTGGCGCCAAGCCGGCTCTTGTTGGGCGTGCCGTCAAGCTCGATCATGGTCTGGTCGATATGGATCTGGTTTTCGGCTTCCATGCCGCCAATCGCCTCGAACAGTTCGCCGTTCACCGCTTCGACGGCCCTGAGCACACCCTTGCCGAGATAGCGGGCACCGCCGTCGCGCAGTTCGACGGCCTCGTGGGCGCCGGTCGAAGCACCCGATGGCACCGCCGCGCGGCCCATTGAGCCATCTTCGAGAATGACATCGACCTCGACGGTCGGATTTCCACGGCTGTCCAGGATTTCACGCCCGACAATGTCGATGATGGCGGTCATTTGCGATGTCCTCGATTGATCTGAAGAATGCCGCACGTCTTAGCCAAAGTGCTGCAAAAGGCAATCGGCCGGCTGGCAATTATTGCCGCGGCATCAGCCTCCGAACGATTCACGAAGCGCAAATCGCTGTCATCATAAGTCATGTACGGCAGGCCGGCTTGTGGCTATGGTGCGGGGGCGCGGGGCGAAACAGGAGGAGTTTCGCCATGTCCCAGTTGAGTGGTATCGTGAGTCTGTTCCTGATCGCGGCGGCATTCCTGACGTCGTGCGACAATCAGCAGTCGCCGCCGAAGGCGATGGCCCCCTTATACGTCAGCGAATAAGCCAGAATCCAAAGCGGCCCCCCCACGAGGGGGGGGCGCGGTTTGGTTGGGGGTTATTGCAAATAAGCGGGTCCCTTTTTTAAATTTTTTGTTTGTAGCGGGGCGCCGCCCCCACCCCCCCGGAGAGTTTA